>NZ_JBHFKW010000005.1:0-204589 GCF_042879395.1 Photorhabdus sp. RM322S | reverse complement strand
GACGTCATCTTTCGGGAAGATGCTATCTCGCTTAAAGATCCTGATGGTGCAGCACAAATGGCTCTTTTTAATCGAATAGCATTAAATGTGATTAAACAAAATACGAGTATAAAAGATAGTCAAGCAGCGAAACGTCGAAGAGCGACTTGGTCAGGAGAATTTCGTAGCCAGCTTATCTTTGATTAAATTAAATACAAAGTGGAATCCCGCCCTGGGGAAAAAGCAGAGCAGGCACTTAAAAAGAAACAGCAACAAGAACTAACAGAACAGAAAGATAAACTCAAAGCCCGTCAATTAGCAGTCAAACCCCTCTCATATTTCAGAAATCAGGCACAGCAGGCATTCAATGCATTTATCAGAGAAAGAGATAAAGACCTTCCATGTATTAGCTGTGGGAGGTTTCATAAGGGACAATATCAAGCAGGGCATTATCGAACAACTAAGGCTCATCCAGAGCTGAGATTTAATGAAGACAATACTCATAAACAATGCTCGGCATGTAATAACTATTTATCGGGAAATATAGTTAATTATAAACCCAGATTGATTGAGAAAATTGGGCAAGAGAGGTTTGATGCTTTAATGATACAAAGGCCGCTAATGAAATGGCGGCGTGAAGATTACGAACGTATTTGTGATGAGTATCGGGCAAAGCTCAGGAGCTTAAGCAATGACAATCTTCACTGACATATCAGCCGCAATTAATGAAGCGAGATTTAAATATGAAGAGACTGGCAGAACATTTACTGTTGTTCAATGTAATAACGGGGAAATGAAAGTTTTATCAGACAGATGGGTAAAGACGAAAAGCAATATCAAGGCAATGTATTCAACAAAACACGATAAGCATCATTCAGTTCTCCAGGGGTAAATAATGCGTGACATTCAATTAGTTTTAGAGCGTTGGGGAGCATGGGCTGGTGAGGGAAACAGTGACATTGACTGGTCGCCAATCGCGGCAGGGTTTAAGGGACTAATTCCCAGTACTAGAAAGACTCGCGCCCAGTGTTGTGATGATGATGGGGTTGCTATTGATGCCGCAATTACTCGATTGAGGAAATATAATCCTTATTACTTCCAATTAATCATCATGCACTATGTCAAGGTATTTCCTTTCAGGGCGATGGGAGGAAAGCTAGGAATATCCCATAATGAAGTAGCAAAACGATTACAGGCAGCAGAGGGATTTATTGAGGGGTGTTTGGCGATAGCTAATATTAAATTAGAAATAGATGAAGTAACTCAAAAAGAAAATATTTATCAGTTTGCATAAATAAGGGTTGTGTAATTACAAAAGTCGCTATATTGTGATAAGAGTGATAGCTATGTCACACAGCTTATTGAATTCCAAGCCTCGTTCATTGCGGGGTTTTTTTCATTTTCGCCGCCGCAACGTCTCAACACTCCAACTCTGTTGCGGTTGGCACCAATTCCAGGTCACATTTCGATGTGGCCTTTTTTATAATCAACTTCCGTTTTTTTCCCCTCATTTGAGGGGTGAAAACAAGAAGTGGCGATAGTTTATTAACCCAATTAACAACAACTCACAGGGGCGGACACAGCTCACCCCACGGATTCCCATTTTCCAGATGGGGTGGAATATGAAACTCATGGACAAGCAACCAGACATTTGGATGCAGCTATGGTTATGGCTGCTATCAGTCAAAGAGCAAGGTATCGGTGCGGCACTGGCCGGTTTAATGGCTTATCTCAGGGGTAGATATAACGGGGGTAAGTTCTGGAAGACGATCATTGACGCAATGATGTGTGCATTAATCGCGTGGTTCATTCGTGACTTGCTGGTCTTCTTAAATATGAGCACGGATTTGGCTTACATCGGCAGCGTCATTATTGGTTATCTCGGTACCGACTTTTTTGGTCAGTTGATGCGTGGGACTTTACGTAATAAGGCGGGGGTATCTGATGCAAATCAGTAGAGGCATACGAAACAATAACCCTGGAAATATCCGTTGGGGTGATAACTGGCAAGGTCTGGTACCTGAATCACAGCGTACCGATAAATCTTTTTGCCAGTTTGTCAGCCCTGAATACGGTATTCGGGCCATGATTAAAGTCATTCGGAATTATAACCGGAAATACGGGATCAATACTGTCAGCGGCATTATTTCACGATGGGCGCCCTCTAATGAAAATAATACTGATGCCTATATTAACCGGGTATGTAAAGACACCGATGTTACCTGCGACCAGGTTGTTGATGTCTTCGATAAGACATTTATGGCAAAGCTGATTAAGGCCATTATTACCGTAGAGAATGGCAGTCAGCCCTATAACAACGAGGTCATTGATAAAGCCTTTTCACTTTTATAGGGCGATATGATGAAGCTTAACTCACACGGTTACACCTTCGTTGCACTGGTTCTTGTCTCGTTGGTGGCGCATCACTATTACGGTAAGTACACCCAACAGCTTGATATGACAGTCCGGCTACAGAGCGAGTTGCTGGCGCAACAGAATGAAATCGTCAGTCAGCAGGAGAGGATAAAGTTCCTGTCTGAACTGGATAATCAATATACAAAGGAACTTGCTCATGCCAAATCTGAAATTGATGCTCTTCGTGGTGATGTTGCCGCTGGTCGTAAGCGGTTGCGTATCGCGGCAACCTGTAATCAAAGCGAAGCCGGTTCCTCCGGCAGCATGGGCGATGCAACCAGCGTCGAACTCACTGGAGAAGCTGGATCAACTGTTCTCGATATCCGAGAAGGCATCATCAATGACCAGGCAAAATTAAGGTATTTGCAGGATTACGTGAATACTGAATGCAGAGGAAACAATGGAAAACACAGATAAAGTATTAGCCGAGCTGATTGGCAAGGCGTTATCAGGTATGGATGGCTTAATTGGTTTTGGTAAAGCTCAGTTGCCCGCAGTTATAGAGCAATTAATGCTTTGGCAGCTCTGGGTAAATGGCTTGTTATTTATCTTGTTTCTGGTTCTGGCTCTGGCTCTATTGGCTTGTTATATATGGAAGAGAGCGATAGATAGTGTTATTTACAATGAAGGTTTTGTGTACCTTCTCCTTTTTGGCGCTGTTTGTGTACTTGGATTTATCTCTCTACGCTGTGGGCTAACTACTATTAAACTCATTGTAGCCCCCAAGGTCTGGTTAATTGAATATGCTGCATCACTCATTAAGTAGTGCCTTGCCACCTCGGAGCAAATGATACTGGGGTCGCAGGACTACATCAAAACCCAGTGTCAGTAACAGCCCAGTCAATCTGGGTTTTTTTCTATCCGAATGTCACCGCGCACCGCAGCGCAATTCACACCGAACCGTTTAGAAATGAGCCTTTGAGGAAGCCAGTATAGCTGGCGAGCTTCGGTGGCTGGTTTCCTATGCGGCAAAGGCTTATCTCTAAAGGTATACGCAAATGAACGCATTAACTTTCAAAACACATTCGTCTGTAACCGAAGCGCCAACCATGACCAGTCTTGAAATTGTTGATTACATCAACGCCGAAAGAAAAGCCAAAGCGGAAGCGGAGGGAATGGGTTTTCCGTGCAAAAACTACAGGAAGCTTGAGCATCGTAGTTTTATGAAAAAAGTCCCAAAAGTTCTTGGGGAGGCAGGTGAAAAATTTTTTTCAGTTGATACTTTCATAAATGGCACAGGCGGGGAAGTTGAAAGAGATATTTACCGATTCTTCAAACGTGAATCCTGTTTGATGGCAATGAGCTATAGCTATGAGTTACAGGCTCAAATATTCGATCACATGACTGAACTTGAGGTTAAATCTGGATTTGGGTTTACCATCCAGCAACTGCAACACATGCTTGTTCTGGCAAAAAGGGCCTCTGATGAAGATTCATCCGATGCAGGCCGCAGACTAAGAAAGCGACAAGATGACCTAGTTACCCTCAATAAAGCTGAAAAGCTGATCGGTGATATCAGTCAGATGGCTCTCGGTTTGGTTGGGGGAGGCGCAAAGGAGGTTGCACATGAACCACGAACAATTTATTGAGAAGAACATCCAGGCCGAGTTAACCAAGCTCGGCTTTTCTTCATCTATTTCAGGAATGGCAAGTGACAAAGCGGTAGATCACTATCGAAGAGCTTCATCAGCAAGTCGTAAGGGCAAGATGTACGATGACTGCTTACACATAGCTAAAGCGTGGGCGAGTAAATATTCAACAGAAAAACCGAAAGTTAAGAGGTAGGTATGAGCGAAAATACTAAAGTTTTCAGATATCAGTTAGGCCAAGCAGTCAAAATCAACATCAGCATCGAAGTGGGCGAGATCAAAGGTCGTGCTGAATATATCAATCACATCAATAACTATTGGATCAGCTACAGGGCCTCTGATGGTCGAGCGGCTGAGGCATGGTTTGACGAAGATGAGATTTCACCAGCTGATGCAGATTGAATAGCTAATACAGAGCATTCTACTGACAGAGTGCTCGATAGTAGTTATTCAATCTTGAGCGGTATTTAAAATGCCGGGGATTTATTAAACCGAGAAGCAGAAAATTCTGATTATGCAACTATTTCTGACATGGAAACAGTTGCAACAGGACTTAACGACGCTTATCTATGGTTAGCTCTAAAGGAAATTGATATTGAGAGTGGCATTTATGACAAATAAGGTACGACACGCCAAAATCGGACTTCTTATATTGAAGTATCGACTTCATGCTAGAGTTATAACAGTTAGTACAAAGATAATGCGTCTGCTGATTAGAATCACTAGAAACCTTGAGTCGGTAAACCACGGTCGTTTTCATGGGGTGAAAAAGTTCATAATTAAGTTTTTCTCGTTTCCACTGATCACGATTGTTAGCTTCTTGTTCAAGCTCAATGATTCGGTTCTTTGCAGCCATCAGAAGTTCTTGAAGTGATATCTGTTGTTGCTGAACATCTCCGAGCTTATCCAGTAAATCATAAGTTTTTTCTTTTACTTCATAATCTATATGCATTTTCTGGATATCGCGAACAGCACCAACGACACTACTGATAGCACCACCCGTACTGGATAGAGCACCTGTAATTCTGGCTAAAAAACCTTTTTCTTCGGACATTTTCAAATAACTCATTCAATTGTAGGGGTGAGTTAATTCTAGATGATTTCTCGTTGTAGGGGTACAACAGAACCACCTCGCCTGATGTGGTGAAAAGCGGGCATAGAATTCAACCCGGTCGCTTCGGCGGCCTTTTTTTATTTTAAGGGAAAGAGATGGCACAAAAGAAAGTCACGCTCACAGACGAGCAGAAGATTCTTTTCGATGCCTTAACGAAACTACAACAGAAGTTTGCATTGGGTATCTTAAAGGGACTGAATCAAACAGATGCTTATCGTAAAGCCGGTGGCAAAGCCAAAACAAATGAATCAGCCAGAGCATCCGCATCTGAAATCTTAACAAATCTTAACGTCAAAACCTTTCTCGACGCAATGAACGCCGAAGCCATCTCAGATGCCGTTATGAGTCGCCAAGAAGCATTAGAACGACTATCAGCAATGGGCCGTGTCTCTATCCATGATATCGCAGAGTTTCGTAACTGTCTGATTGGTGAAGACGAAGACGGCAAGCCGGTATTTCAGGCTTCATGGCAATTCAAGGATTCAGCACTACAGGACCCCGCCGCATTGAGTGCAATCTCAGAACTTACAACAGGCAAAGACGGCATCAAACTGAAACTCCACGATCCGAAGGCTGCTATCAAGCAATTGAGTGAGCTACAGGGGTGGGAGGCGCCGAAGAAGACTGAACTGACTGGCAAGGATGGCGGGCCGATACAGATTGACTTAACTGATGAACAACTTGATGAGAGATTAAAGGAGATAGGTCATGGCCGTCGCTCATCACAACTCGATGAGAAACTTACAGACTCTTGAGGCATATCGGCGTCGAGCAATAGAACAAGCCAGATCATCGCTGATGGATTTCACGCTCTATACAAATCCACGGTATGAAGCGGGCTGGTTTAATGAGCTGCTTTGTTTAGAGCTCGATCAGTTTCTGAGTGATGTCGAGAACGGCAGGATGCCGCGCTTAATGATATTTGCCCCGCCGCGTTCGGGAAAGAGCGAACTGGCTTCGCGACGCCTGCCCGCTTATGCACTCGGAAAGCATCCGGACTGGCACATTATTTCATGCTCATACTCGTCTGATCTCGCTAATCGCATGTCACGAGATACTCAGCGCATTATTGATACAGAAAAATATCATGATGTGTTTCCAGATACGCGACTGAATGGGACGAATATCAGGACACTGGCGGGTGGGGCGATTCGTACCGCTGAACTGTGGGAAGTGTTAGATACTAAAGGTCAATTGCACGGCGGTTCTTATCGTGCCGCGGGGGTTAACGGTGGTATTACCGGGCAAGGGATGAACATCGGTATTATCGATGACCCAGCCAAAGATTACAAAACAGCCTCATCGCCCGTCTATCAAGAATCAGTCATGGACTGGTATGACACCACATTCTTTACTCGCGCAGATCCGAAGTTAAACGGCATTGTAATTATTCTGACGCGCTGGCATCAGAATGACCTCGCGGGGCAACTTCTTAAATTAGCTGAGGAAGGCGGCGAAAAGTGGCGTGTCGTCAGCTTCCCAATGGAAGCCGAGAAGGAAGAAATTCACGAGCTGAACGGCAAAACCTACAACTTAAGAAAGCCTGGTGAAATTCTGTTTCCTGAGCGCATGCCCCGCGATTTCGTCGATAAATGCAAACAGAGAGGCTCGCTGGTCTGGAATGCGCTCTATCAGCAACGCCCGACAGCAAAAGGCGGCGGCTTAATCAAATCAGAGTGGTTCAAAGAGTACGCAGTATTACCTCCGTTGAAATGGCGGGTTATCTACGCTGATACAGCCCAGAAAATCAAGGAAGTCAATGACTATTCTGTATTTGAACATTGGGGACTGGGCATGGATGGACGCCTGTATTTAATCGACCTGATACGCGGTAAATGGGAAGCAGATGAATTGAAGCGCCGCTCCGTAGCATTCTGGCATAAGTCAAAATCTAGGGATAAGAGTCCGTTACGGCACATGGCGGTAGAGGATAAATCATCGGGAACGGGTTTGATACAAAGCATTCGCAAAGATGCCACCTGCCCAATCAAGGCTATCCAACGCAACAAGGATAAATTTACGCGCCTCATGGATACACAGGGGTGGATTGAATCTGGATATATTTACATCCCCGCAAAAGCAGAGTGGGTGAATGACTTTCTCGTCGAAATGGAAGGAATCAACACTGAATTTAATACCCACGATGACCAACTCGATCCGATGATGGACGCCATAGAAAACGAATTAATTAACGGGACTATCAGCTATGACCAATGGGCCTAATTTAGATTTTGGCGGCAAACCGCGCATTCGTCTGACGGCTGATGGCATCACGAATGTTATGACAGGAATGGGTACAGATCGCGACAGACGCATGTACAACCGTTTCATGTTCGGGATGATGCAGGATTTTGTGGAACTGGAAGCCGCTTACACTGAAAATTGGATAGCCCGCTCAATTGTTGATATTCCAGTTGATGATGCAACAAGAGAATGGCGGTCATTTTCATCTGATGATGCTACAGCTATTCGCAATGCTGAAAATTTATTCAATGTTCAAGGTGTGACACAAGAGGCGTTTAAATGGGCCGGAGTTTATGGCGGTGCTGGTGTATTGCTAATAACAGATCAGCCCTTTGATAAGCCACTAGAATTAAACAGAATAAAAAAAGGTTCGCTTAAGCGTCTGTTAGTACTCGATCGTATGTTTATCAACGGCCAGCAATACAACGTAACTAACCCTTTATCGGAAAATTATATGCAGCCCGATTATTACGTAGTCAATGGCGGGAGTCAGCAAATTCACTACAGTCATTTTATCAGAGCACCCGGAGCCGCATTGCCCATGCGCTTACGTATGATCAATGGCGGGTGGGATGACAGCCGATTGCGGCGTTGCATGGAAGATGTGAAAGATGCCGCATCTGCGAAAGGGGGTATCGCTTCGCTGATCCAGGAGGCCAACATTGACACGATTAATCGTGATGGTTTGTCTACTGAATTATCATCTGGCGATATGGATGAGGCAATAGCAAAACGTTATAACACATTCGGCATGATGAAGTCCCTGTTTAGAATTGCATTACTGGACTCCGGCGAAGTGCTGGACAGGAAGCAAATCTCATTCGGTGGGTTGGCTGAGGTCTTGTATGTATTGATGGAATGGACATCTGGTGCTACCGGTATCCCGATGACACGATTATTCGGCATTCAAGCTAAAGGACTGGGTGATTCTGGACAGGGGGACCAGAATAATTATTTCAATACCATTCGTGGTGAGCAAGAAGCCAAATATCGTCCATTTCTGAAAAAAATTGATGAGGTACTGATTCGTTCAACTCTGGGCACCTATCCCGATGGGCTGGATTTCGCATTTGCCCCACTTACACAACCGTCTGATACAGAGATATCAACGCAAAGGCTCGCTGATGCGCAAGCTGATGATATTCGTTTAAATCAGCAAGTGGTCAGGCGGTCACAGGTTGCAAGAAAACTGATGGAGCAGGGAGTCTATGGTATTGAAGAGGAAGATATTACCCGACTTGCTGATGACGAAGAAGCTGAATTCGCCGGTGATTATCAATTCAAGCTTGGAGACCTTGCAGGATCTGATAAAGAAAACACCGGTCAGGCGCAGGGCATCAATTAGACCCATTAAACCGTCTGATGAAACTGAGCGCTATTACCGTGTTCAACTACGTGAAATTGTCAGACAGATGGCGCAAGCAGTCGATGAGACGCTAACGCCAGTTCTGCGCCGTAATTACACGGCTGATAGTTATCTTACTGACATCATCAAAGAAGCACTTCGACAAGCCGCAGAATTGTTTTTTAGTTCATCATTTGGTCAACAAATTAATCGATTAGCTCAACGGGTAGTAAGTCGGGCAGAATCAGAGAGTTCAGAGGCGTTTGTTGAACAAATTAACCGGGCTATTGGTATTGACATGACCGGATTAATGGTCAATGAGTCGCTTGTTGATTATTTCGATGCATCGGTTGAGAGTAATGTTGCTTTAATCAAATCGCTGTCATCAGATTATTTTGATGATATTCAGCGTGAAGTAATGGACGGCATTTTACGCGGCGACTCATTAACTGACATGGTTCGTAACATCCAGTCAGTGACCGGCGCGACGTATCAAAGAGCCCGTTTAATAGCCAGTGACCAGACGTTAAAAATCCATAGCGACATTACACGCAAACGCCAGCAGTCAGCCGGTATTGATCGTTTCCGCTGGGATACCTCGCAAGATGTAAGAGTGTCTGGTAATCCGGCAGGTAAATATCCGAATGCTAAAATCAAATGCTTCATGATAGCCCGCGCTGATGTTGGACATGGCCGGGGAGTTTATCTTTGGTCACGCGGGGCGAGCTATGCAGGTGAAACAGGGCTATTCCCCGGCAGGGCACATATTAAATGTCGTTGCAATGGTATCCCATTAATTAAAGGTCTTGATTACTAATTTAGGATGAATCATGCGGATCACTGTAATAGACCGCGTGTCCTACCCCGTTACTTCTCAGCGTGAAATCACTCCTGAGGGCTACTTAAAAGTCCCCGGGCGGGCTGCTCGCGTCGGTGTTCAGCAGTATTTGGCGTCTGAGCTGGGATTAACGGACAGGTCACCCGGTCAAATTGTTAATGTTTACCGTCCACCGGAAGAGGTGTTTTCGCCGGACAGTTTGGAAAGTTATGACAATGTGGATGTCACTGTTGATCACCCTAACGATTTGGTGGACTCAACCACGTTCAAGGAAGTGACAGCGGGACATGCGACCTCACCGGGAAAGCAGGACGGCGATTATGTTGTTGTTGATTTGCTAATTAAAGACCAGTACGCCATCGACACTATCAATAAAGGAAAGGGGGAGTTGTCGGCAGGCTACACCTCAGAATATGAAGAATTATCAGGTGTTGCACCGGATGGAATCCCCTACGAATTTATTCAACGCAATATCTCAATCAATCACATAGCGTTATGTGACCAGGCAAGGGCTGGGAACTTGGCGCGTTTATTTGACCAAAAACCAACGGGAGTAAAACCCATGTTTAAAGTTGTATTGGACTCAGGCGTCCGCGTGGAAGTAGCTGATGAAGCGACTCAGCAGTTAATCCAAACCACGATTGACCAACTGAAAAAACGTGTGAAAGACGCTGAGGAAGAAAAGGAAAAGGCAGAAGCCGCAAAGGATGAAGCCGAAGAGAAAAAAGAAGAAGCTGAGGCCAAGGCTGATGCTAAGGACGAAGAAATTGAGGAATTGAAGGAAAAAACCTCAGAGGACTCTATCTCTAAGCGCATCTCTGAATTGGTGTCGGCGCGTGATGCGGCGGTAAAGATTGCAGGTACAGAATTTACCTGTGATTCCACTGACCCGCTCAAAATCAAACGGGCGGCGCTGGATAAGGCCGGTATCAAATGCCGCAAATACGATAACTGGGACAAAGCCCCAGACACTTATGTTTCTGCTTATTTTGATGCAGAAGAAGAGCGTCGGGAAAATGAAGATGACGAAGAGACCGAGGAAGAAAAACAACAGGCTAATGATTCGCTGAGAAATTTTAGCCGTGATATGCGCAAGACAAAGACAACTGACGCCCAGTCTGTGCGCGATAGTGCGCGTCAAGAGTGGATGGATAAACGTTATGGTAAACAACCGGAGAAAAAATAATGGCTATTGCTCAAAGCGATTTTACGCTGTTTCGCGGTAAGGCGTATGAAGGACAGGTTTCAACGATTGATGTTTATGAGGCGGTCTCTCGCCGCGTTGAAACTGGCTTGATCCCATTTGGCCGTGCTGTAGTGCGCGGTACTAAAGAGCGTTCATGTGCCCCGGTCTCTGCAACAACCACAGCCGATCAAGTTATCGGGTTCACTATTCGCACACTGGCGGAATTTAGTAACAGCATGTCGACAAACCCGCCAAATTATTCAGTGGGCTATGACGTCAATCATATCGCGTCTGTGCTACATCGTGGGCCAATGAAGGTACTTTGTGTTAACGGTGCCGAAGCGGGACAAGTGGTCAGTGTCATTTTGAAAGAAGGCGCAGATCAAGGCCGTCTGACTACGGGAATGGGAGCCGGTCTACTGGTGTTAAACCAAGTGAAGTGGGTAGATAGCGTAAAAGCCGGTGGAATGGGTGAAATTCGCGTTGATGGCATTCTGAATGTCGATGTAGAAGGGAAATAATTCATGAAAAGAAGTGTTTTTGACGTCAGCCCTACGGCTGCATTATCTTTTTTGGTTCAGCAAGCGGCGTATATTGAATCAGAAATTTATCGTATGGAATACCCGCAGTTCAAATACAATACGCTGTTACCCCTTGATGACAGCGCCCCGGACTGGGTAAAAGTCGTGGCTTTCCGCTCGATAGATGCACGCGGTGAATTGCAAGTCTTTGGACCCAATTCTACTGATGTACCGACTGTAGACATTGCGATGAGTCAGGGCTTTCAAGAGATCAAAATGGCGGCGTTGGGTTATACCTATACGCTGGAGGAAATCGGTTTCGCCATGCAGAACAATGTCAGTCTTGACGCCGAACGCGGGCAAGCTGTGCGTGATGTTGTAGAGCAGGGTCTGAACAAGATCTATCTGCTTGGGCATGATGATATTGGCGAAGGTCTTTACACCAGCAAAAATGTGTCAACAGAGGCAGCAAAAGCCACACTTCAGGCATTAGTTGCTGATATCCCAACTAAGGGAACGCAGCAAATTATTGACTTCTTCGGTGCGGCTTATAGCCAGGTATATTTAGACAATACTTTGACAGTTCATCGCCCAAATACTTTTTTGCTACCACCTGAACAATTTCAGTTGCTGATGCGTACGCTGTTATCAACACAGAACGCATCAAATGTTACATTGCTTGAGTTTTTGCGCACCAATTTCCGGGATATGGATTTTGATGATGACATCCTGCTGAAAGGGATAGGTACAGGCAGTAAGGATCGCATGGCTGTGTACAAAAAGGATCGACGTGTTGTTAAAGGCCATGATGTGATGCCGATGCGCTTTCTTGCCCCTGCAACCGCCGACAACATCAACTTCAAAGTTCCTGCGCTTTTGCGTACCGGTGGTACGGAATGGCGCATTCCTAAAGCCGGGCACTATGTTGATGGGGTGTAATGATGAACGAGTTAACTAACTTGCACACGTCTCCGCTAACAGTGACAGATGCAAGTGGTAAACGTGTCACGATAGCGGTCGGTCATTCTGTTCTTGTAGAGGGTAATTTCGTCGATCACTTATTTCATCAGGCTGGAATGATGCGTGTAGAGATATTGGATATCCCTGGCGCTGATACTGATGACAAAGATATTGGCGCACTGCGTGAAGAGTATGAAACTTTAATGGGTAAGAAAGCACCGTCAGCAGCAAAAGCCGCAGCGTTGCAGAAAGCCATTGCTGAAAAACGAGAAGAGATAGAGCAAGCGTCACGGTCAGAAAATGCCGATAACCCGTCAGATTGACGGGTTTTTACTTTCAGGGGGTACAGTGGATATTACAGCGCAAATCGTGGCGGATTTTCGGAAATATTACCCGGAATTCAGTGACGTAACATTGTGGTCGGATAGCAATGTCATGCAAGCACTGGAGGAAGGGGATTCAGAAACGGGTAAACGTTGGTTGAAATATAATGCCCGCCCTGCGTCTATTAAAAAGCGGGGTATGTTTGCCTTTGCAGCTCATCAGTTGGTGATGCGCAAGCGTGCTATAGCTGGAGATGTTGGGGCGGCTTATGCCATTTCATCCAAATCGGTTGGTGATGAATCCACCTCGTTTGCTGTTCCTTCTGTCACATCTGATGATCTCATTATTAATGGCAACCTTCCGCTAACTTCTTACGGCCTTGAATTCCTTCGCTTAAGGCGTCGTGCGGGAACCGGGGGGATGATGATATGAAGCTGAATGCAGAAGTCCGGGGCGGAAATAAACTGGCGCAGAAGTTGCGCCAAATCCATGATCGAGTGACATCTAAACGGCGGGTGCTGGTGGGATTACCCGCTGGTTCTGGTGAACAGGATGGTACGCCTTTAGTTGTGATTGGTGCTGCTCATGAATTTGGTGCGACTATTCAACATCCGGGCGGTACGAGTTACGGATATAAGGATGAAGAATCTGCCAGGGATGGGAGAGTTCGTTTTTTGAAAAATGGGCAAGGATTACGTCAAATTGGCGTCACTGGGCCTCACACAATCAACATTCCTGAACGCTCATTTCTTCGTGTCCCGCTTCGGCAGAACCAGGGCAACATCAAGAAAGCTTTTATGAAACTGACCAAACAAGTCACTCGCGGAGATATTACTGCATTCCAGATGTTAGATCAGATTGGTGCAAAAGCGGCTGGGTATTGCAAAGAAGCCATTTCAGCCGGTATTGAACCAGCAAACGCAGAATCAACAGTGAGAGCCAAAGGTTCATCAACTCCATTGATCGATCAAGGAATTTTACGTGCTGCTATCACCCATGTTGTCGAGGATTAATCATGTTCGGCAATGGCTTAGATATGCAGGGGCATATTGATTCAACATTCAATTCTCCTGTTGCTGGTGGTGTGAGGCTTATCCGTGCCGCAAAGGGTAATTACACCGGGCCGGGCGGGACATGGCAGGAAGGAGAGCCTGAAATAATCACACTCACTCTTGTTAACGTTCAGCCCGCGTCGTGGAAGGATATTCAAACTTTAATCGGCATGGGAGGGACATCAAACCCACAAGATGTACGTTCGGTGCATATCAATGACGGTGTTAATTACCTCTGGTCTGATGATGAAGGAAAATTCAGCGATATGTTGGAATTTAGCGACGGATTGGCAATGCGCAAATGGCGCGTTCTGTCTTGTGACAATCGACCGTGGCGTAATTTTTGCCGTGCGGTTGTTGAACGGTATCGGGGGACGGGATAATGGAAACCCTGGAAGAATTACATAGCATATTTCAATCACTATTAAGAATGGCTTCCGGTGTTGAGACGGTGATTTTGGCCGATCAAGGCAGAGCGCCGCCAAAGTCATTATATGTCACCTATAAACCTATTCCTATCCGCGCATACGGGCAAACAAGACGTAAACGGGCATTTATACCGGCTGTTGAGGAGTTTGAACCATCATTAGGAAATAACTGGCAAGATTTGCAAGAAGTTGCTTATACATCAATGGAATTCATTGTGTCAGTGAATTTTCTCAATGAAGGTGCGGATAGTGCGATCATGCGGTTGCATAACGCCAATTTCCAGACTCCGGTCAGCGAATTCTTATATCGCAACAAAATAGCCTGGCGCTACGTGAGTCATTGCCGAAATTTGACAGGAATATTGCAGGCTGGCATCCAACCCCGCTGGCAAGCAGACATTCATCTGTTTATCGAACAAACCGTATCCTACTCCCTGTTGCGGGCGGCTGGATTCAAAATTGAAATTAATGATGAGAGGTAAGAATTCTCATGTCTTATTCTGTAGACAATATTATTCCTGTCAATCTGCTACTTACCCCCGCAGGGCTTGGGTACGCAGATTTTTCAAGTGCGCTGATATTTGCCGATGCAACGGATTTAGTTGATAAGGTTAAATTCGAAGCGGGCACATTTCGCGATTACAGTTCAACGTCAGGTATTGCGGCAGATTTTAAAACTGACAGTGATATTTATCGTATTGCCACCCGCTATTTTGCCAATATTCCGAAACCCCCGCAGATTACCGTGTGGATGAAAACCCCGACCGAATCGCTGGTGGAAAACATGAATAGTGCGGCAGATGCATTATGGCGATATCACTACTTCTTTAAAAATGCTGATGTTACCAAAGAGTCGGTGATTGAAATCGCTGACTGGGCAGATGCAAACGGTCATCCGGTCTGGTTAACGTTCACTGATGACGGGATCGTTGACCCGAATATTAAAGATGACGTGATATCAGTACTAAAAAGCAAAGGTAACAGGCATGTGTTTGCCGGTTATAAATCCCCGTCATCAGTGAAGACAGACCCGACACAGGCGTATGCCATGATCCAGCTAGCCGCGGCATTTCATAAATTCCGTCCAGCAGGCATTAACACCGCTATTACCGGAGAGTTTCAGGTGTTGCCTGGCGTGATTGGTGATGATTTAAAAACCAGTGCATATAACGCATTGAAAGCCAAAAATAGTGTCTTTTTTACCCAAATTGAATTAACAGGTCAGACAGATAACAGCCGGGTAATTAACAGTAAATCCATGTCGTCATACGGCGAGTTCATTGATGATGTTGTCAATCTGGATGTACTGAAAAACTATATTCAAGTGGATGGTTATAACTACATTGCCGGAGCGGGTTCTAAACGAGCATTAACACCACGCGATTATGCCGGGCTACTGACAATCATTACAGACACGTGTAAGCGATTCTATAACAACGGTGTACTAGGCGCGGGTTCATATATTGATCCCGACGAGGGTAAAACGAAAGTGGCGCAGTTTGGTTTTGTACTCCGTTCTAAGCCCGAAGACGTACTCAATTTGACATCAGCGCAGCGAAAACAACGTCAATATCCTCCTACTTCTCTTCTTGTCATTCTGGCCCGCGCCGGTCATGTGGCTGAAATTAATATCAACGTGGAGTAACACTTATGATGAACAGATACGGCGCAGATGGCGCTAATCTGACTGTATTCGGCATCCCCATTGATGATTTTGGTGATACCGACCCGCCGATCACGATTGAAGACCTTGAGCCGCGAGCAACTTTAAAACGGGGTATTGGTAAAACATCAGTACGTCTTGATAACCCAACCCGGCCTAAACGTCTGACGATAAATTTAATTCCCGGCTCCGAACAAGCCCGTCAAATCATTGCCGTAGAAAAAACCAAGGTAGATGCCACATTCTCGTTTTTTCAAACAGGAACGGCGGAAACCATTCTTGGATTTGATGGAATTTTAGTTAATCGGGGCTCGACAACCCGCGCCGGTAAAACCGGTGTCAGTGATGAACAATTTATATTCGAATTTGCAGATTCAGAGGAAACCTAATTCATGGGCAGAAAAATTGAAGTTGACGTTAACGGCACGATTTTTAGCGGCGCAACAGCATCAGCGAAAGATCAGCTTGAAATGCTACAAATCGCAGCCAAAGCGGGGATATTGCCAGCCTTGAGTGACGGTTCTACAGAAATGGGATTGGCTGTCAGTCTGGCTACGGCAGACGCCTCTTCACTGAACAGGCTAAAAGAGCTTTGTATTAAGAATGGCAATATTGTTCGTGATGCTGACACAGTACCTGTTGCTGAAAACCTTTTCCAGGATGAAGTACAGAATTACCTGGTGTTACTGGGTAAAGTGCTGAGGGAGAATGTTGGCCCTTTCTGGAAGCTCAGCGCAGGGAGCGAAAACGGCGCAGAAGCGGAACAGCGACATTAAACCCCATTATCAATTGGTTTCTCTGGCGTCCCTGCACGGGGGCCGGTGATGCCTGTCCGCCGCTCGCTAAATGGTCTGACATGTTGGATGGCACGTATACGATTGATGATGTACACGCAATGCATGCCGTAATGGATGATTTAGTCGATAGCATGGAACGCGCACTCAATAACCACACCTAACACCCTGGCATTCGCCGGGGTTTTTTATGTGCTTCACACGCACGAATCGATAAAACCCAGAACCTTTTCACAAATGCACCCTTGAGGACTGCCAGTGGTTGGCTGCCTTCTGGGGCTGGTATTCCTGTGTGACAAGGGTTCATTTTTGAACAGGTAATAAGCCATGAATAATATTTTCCCAATGGAGTATGAAAAACAATTGTTCCCATTCAGTAATGAATGTTGGGCTAATGCAACTATGGCAGCCAAACACTTTGGCAAGCTGACCAAGGACTGGCTGAAATTAGATTCAACTAAGGATTACATTAGAGAAGTTGGTCAAGAGCTTGATATTGAAGCGTATAATTTTAAAGAGGAGATTTCTCCTCTTTTAGTTAACGTAGAAAAAGGGCGTTACGGTGGTACCTGGATTCACCCTGAGTTGGTCATTGAGTTTGCTCGTTGGCTCTCTCCTAAATTTGCCAGGGCATGTGATAGACATATTAAAAATATGTTGATATCACAGAATCGAACACTGACCGAAGATCAGATCATCAATCTGCTCACCTATCAAGAGCCAACGACATGGGAAAAGCGGTTCCAAGAGCCTTATTATCAGGCATTATCGAGAATGACAGGCTTACCTTACTTTGGTCACGTAGGTGGCACCCCATCACTGTTTGGTGCGATCACTTCTAAGTGGGTATACCAAGTTGTATTGCCGGATGTTGTTTATACCGAAGCGAAAGAGACAGCTAAAGACAGCAAAGAGAAAATCCATCAATATCTTAAGCCAGAAGCATTAAAGCTGGTGGAAGAGCAATTGAAGGCCGTAACAATGCTGGCAAATGGCTGTGTTGACTACAAAGATTTTGAGGCTCGTTGTGTGTCAGCATTCGGAGTAAAAGGACAGTTAAAACTGATTTATCCAGCAGCATGATTAATATGGATATATATATTTCACTTTGGTATATTTTGGGCGGGCGCTTGAGACTATCTGTCTCTGGCGTGCTGGAGCGGATAGAAGAAAGCCCCAAATGATCTTTCAATCAATTTGAGGCCCATCTAATGCTTCGCAACATAAGATTAGCCTCTTACACGCCGAAAGGCAAGGAGACGCTAACCATGAAACAGCAAAAAGCGGTACTTATCGCTATTATCGTTATCTGTATTGCCGCTTTAGCGGCTGTGCTGGTCACGAGGAAGGACCTCTGTGAGGTTCGCATCCGAAGCGGCCAAACGGAGGTTGCTGTTTTCATGGATTACGAACCCAAGTAAGAGCAACGGCGGGGAGTAATCCCCGCCATCTCTTGTTGTTGAGCATGGCTCTCAAGCGCCCTATCACTGCTATTAATTGCTATCTCGTCGTTTCATTCATTTCTAAGCCGCTTAAGTGCGGTTTTTTTACATTTGAGGCCAGCATGTCTGATATAGCAACGATTTCCCTCGGGGTTAACACCGCTGACTTGGAACGCGGAAATCAGGAACTAAACAAATTTCAATCCGTTGCTGAAAAAGCAAGCAAAGCATCCTCTGGGTTTAATGACCAGGTTAAAAGCGGAACAAACTCACAAAGAATATCCGCAAAGGCATTAAAAGCACAAAAGGATGAGTTGGAAAAGCTTATTAATAAAATTAGTCCGGCAACGGCGGCTCTTAACAAATTAGATGAGACTCAGCGGCGTCTTGATTGGTTATGGAAAAAGGGAGGTGTTCCTGATGATGATTATAAAGATTACCAAAAAATATTAGCATCGACAGAAATCCGGCTTGGTCGATTTTCCCAGGCTGAAACAGAAGCGGGCAAAGCAGCTCTGATTAATGCAGATAAATTAAGTAAAGCCCGTAGTGATTTAGCTCAGAAGCTTCACGAGCAAGTTTTCTTGTACGGTGCTTCAAAATCCCAGATGCTGGAGTATAAAGCCGCACAGTTGGGTATATCGAAGGAAATGACCCCTTTGATAACCCAAATCAAGAGACAGGAAGAGGCGGAAAGGAGAGCGGCAGAACAAAAGAAAGCCGCAGAAATAGCATCAAGGGGACTAAAGAGAGCGTTAGCAGAACAAGCACAAGAGGAGCGGGCTGCAACAACGGCAGCGGAAAGAGCGCACAGAGAAAGACAGGCATTTCTTGCAAAGCTAAGAGATGAAGTAGCAACGCAAAACATGAGCCGTCAGGAGCTATTAAAGTATCGCGCCGCTCAACTTAATGTTAGTTCTTCTGCTGATATTTATATTAAAAAACTATCGAAAGTCGGTAATGCAACACATGACTTTAGCCTGAAAACCGCCGCAGCCCGTAAAGAACTTGGGGTGATGATCGGTGAGCTGGCGCGCGGGAATTTCGGGGCCTTGCGTGGCTCTAGTATTACACTGGCTAACCGTTCTGGGTTAATTGATCAATTAATGTCGTTGCGTGGCGCTGCTTTGCTTGGTGTTGCTGGAGCCATTACAGCGATTGGCATAGCTGCATATAAGGGATCGGAGGAATTTACTGAATACAACAAGCAGCTAATTTTGACGGGTAACTATGCGGGCAAGACAGCATCACAACTCAATCAATTAGCTCGCTCCATGTCTGGTAACGGCATCACTCAAGGCGACATGGCTGGAGTTCTAGCGAAAGTCGTGGGTTCTGGCTCGTTCACTGGCGGCACGGTTGAAATGGTTGCTAATACTGCTGCGAAAATGGAGAAAGCCGTAGGGCAATCGGTCGATGAAACAGTTAAGCAGTTCCAGCGTTTGCAAGATTCTCCAACTAAAGCATCAGAAGAGCTAAATAAGTCCCTGCATTACCTTACATCGTCTCAATATGAATATATTGCCTCACTTGAGCGCAGAGGCGATAAAGAGTTAGCTGGAAAATATGCTATTGAAGTTTACGGGCAAAGCCAACAACAAGTGGCGGAGAAAGTAGCTAATAGCATGGGGTTAATTGAGAGAACAGCTAAAGCTGGTAAAAAGTACTTATCTGAATTCTGGGATGCTGCTTTTGATATTGGCAGGGAGTGTACAAGTGGTGATGAACTTAATAGTGTTAACAAGCGCATTAATGAGCTAAAGGATAAATCACGACCTGGTATTTTTGGGGTGGGGAATATCGGTGATGGCGGAGCAGCCGGAAGAGAGTTAGCGGCACTTGAGGAACGAAAAAAGATACTTGAATTTGTCATCAGTTCTCAAGATGGGTACTCTGAATCGCAAAACAAAGCCAGAAAAGCTGATGAAGCCAGAACCCAGTCATTAATATATCAGAATGATATTTTAAAAGAGGCTGCGACGTGGCAACAAAAAAGAGCATTGGCACTAAAAGAGCTTTGGAGAGAAGTAGCTAAAGCCCCTGATAAGTGGAGTGGTGAGCAGCGCAAGATAGCCGTTGATACCATTAATAAACGATATGAGAAACCAAAAGAGAAAGGATATAACATATCAGCGGGCACGCAGGCGCAAGAGGCAGCAAGCAGGGAGTTATTGATTTTACAGTCTCAATTAAAGGTTCTGGAAGATCACAAATCAGTAAACGATGTTATCAGTACTCAGCGTCAGCAATTGCTTGAAGAGCAAGCAAAATTTTCAATATTAGAGCAAGCGGCTAAAACACGGAAATTGAAAGAAGATGAAAAATCACTTCTTTTGAGTAAGGAAGCTATTCTTGCTGAAAAAGAAAAGCTGGCAAATATAGGCGATCAGATTGAAAAGCAAAAGCAACTCAATTCGATGAGAGATACGGCCGCTAAATTCATAGATCAGCAGGAAGCGGCCACTAATTCAATATTGAGTAGTGCGGGCGTTAGCGATAGGGAAGGGCAGAGAAATAGGGAAAGAGAGCAGCTTAAATTATCTTCCAAAAATCCCGATTTCGATAATATGAAAGCCGCGCAGGAAGAACGCTACAAACAAGAGGATGAACTTCGTGGTAATTGGGAATTAGGCTTTAAGAAAGGATTTGCTGATTATCAGGATACGGCAACTAACGTTTACGGCAACGTAGCTAGCATTGCTCAAAATTCATTTGTTGGTATGGGGAATGTGTTTAGCGATTTTCTGACAACAGGCAAAGCTGGATTCAAAGACTTTGCAACATCGGTCCTTAAGCAGATAACCCAGATGCTCGTATTTAAGTCGATAGAGATGGGTGCTAGCGCTTTGGGTTTTTCTCTTCCTGGAAAATCAGAGGGTGGTTACACAGGTCCCGGTGGGAAGTTCGAGCCGAGAGGCATTGTTCACGGTGGAGAGTTTGTATTCACAAAAGAGGCAACAAATCGTATTGGTGTTGGCAATCTGTACTCTATGATGCACAGTGCACAAGGATATGCTAGCGGTGGTTATGTCGGTGGTGCTCAAGCACCAAGCAGTCAAGTATTACAGCCAGCGCTACGTTACGGTATGGCTCCGGCTGGTGGGCTTACGGTGCAAACCAGTGTTTATATTGATGGAAGTTCTCAACAGAAAGGCGCTGATACAGGTTCTATTGATATGTCCGGTATTACAAAGCAAATCAACGGTGCGATAGATAAAGCAATAACAGTGCAACTAACTAAAACTGGTTCCCCATTGTGGAATGCTATTAATAGGCGTTAACTAAATCATTTTTATATTATGAGGTGATGTATGAATATTGAAGTTTCTATGCCGTATAAATCAAATAGATTTGACCAAGCTAAACTTGCGTTGGCAAAAGAGGGACAGGCCAGTATCAGAGGATCTATAGTTGATACTTTGGTGGCTAAAATTGTCGTTTCTGGTGTCAGCGATGTACATGGTGTGAAAGTGTCGTTTGACTATTCAGAGGATTTCGTGACGGATGAAATAACTCTGAAAGAATTCAATGATCGGGCGATGGTTTTTGCTGAGAAGACAATGAGGTCCTTAAGAGTTCCCGAAATTAGCGCGGATTAGTTCCGCGCTACATCTTTAGAAGTCATCAAGCTTATCAAAGACTTCCTTCGCTTTAGCGCTCAAAAGGTAAGCGTACTCTGCAATTGCATCGTCTTTTGGCCCACGTTTGGTTTTGTCGTGTCCGAATATTTTGTCGAGCGATTGTATATTATATTTAAAGAACTTTTCAGGGTTTTTAGACGTTTTGGCAATCACTGCCAGATAATACGGAAGTACTGTATCAATAATATCTTTGTGTTCCCAAAGTTCAGGGATCACTACTTCAAGTTGTTCGTTGATGGGTTTGAAGAAGTCTAGTGATTTTGACATATACTTTCCTTTTATAGAGGTAATCAGCCACCCCTCTATTGTGGTTAAGATTTGGCCGAACACTTAACTTAACCTAAACTATCATTTATTGAATCCTGATATTTAGACAGGCCAGCCCAATGCTGGCTTTTTCTTTGGAGTTAACAAAATGACTAAATTAGATAGCTTTATACAGAGGTTCAGCCCTCCCGGAAAACATCTCGAAGTTCAGCCTTTTGAGAGTTTCGAACAGACCGTTAAACGCAGTGTTAAGCGACAACCAAGTATCATCGATCCCATCCCCGTAAGCTTGGAAATAGATACAGAAACGGTAACCCTTGAGCTTGTCTCCGGCTGGTGTGATGTAGTCCGTTACGAGAGGAGCGATCCGGAAGGAACCTTTACGGAAATTGGGCCGTTCTATTTGAAGATAAAGAGATAATTTGTCGTAAACCCAACCTATTGTATCTTTGGAGGTATTTAATTCATATTCTCTGATAAAAAATTCGAATCGACCTGTTATCTCATGGGAGCACGAAAAAAGCTTGGCTCGGACATTTTGGATTGGTTCTCCTGACAGCAAGCAATCAGTGCTTTCAAGACAACTATCATTGCTGTTTATCCACTTAAGCATGGAGTAGAAGGTTTGTACTGCTGGCTGATCTGAATATGGGTAAAAATCTTCTAGACTGGTTTCAATTAATTCAGGATTCTGCCTTAAATCATAGTATTGTCCATCACGAATAGCGTTTTCGGTTTTATTCCACGGTTGAGTTCTTCTTCCTGATTCAGTGACTTCAAATGAAGATACAACAAGCATATAAAATCCTTATTGATGATCAGCTATCAGCTAATGTATGGAAAGATAATTCAGCATAAATGCTTAACTAAAATAACGGTACCCTGATATCCGATCAGCCTGACGATAAACCCAGATCACATAGACGTGATTTTGCGTTGATTTGCGAACGATAAAGGTTAAACTCTCATCACTTAAATGAAATGAGGTGTGTGATGAGAAAGTTATTTGTTATTTGTGCTGGTTTGGTGATGTTGACGGGGTGTAGTCCAACAGAGGGTGATGCAATTAGCAAAGCTAAACAATCTGTTCAAGATAATCTTAAAGATCCAAATTCAGCAGAGTTTTCTGATGTTATATTTTACCCTGATGCTATTCATGCGGATGATGTAATTCAGGGGTATGTTTGTGGGCTGGTTAACGCAAAAAATAGCCTTGGGGGTTATTCTGGCAATAAACGCTTTGCAGTTAGAGTGTCACTAGGAAGAGGGAGAGATGTAATTAATAACCCGGTAATTCTTGGTGAAAATGTAGCTGACAATGTAAAAGAAATGCAGAAAGAGGCATATAAAAAAGCTTGTACTGAAAATAAGTAAGAAAAATCCCGAAAATTTCGAATAAGGTTAAGCAATAATGTGGAACTTTGATGATTCTTACGATCCTTTAATTAAGAAAGCAATCTTGTATGTTTTGGATTCGCGCAGGGTTTCTATATCAGGAGTACAGAGGCAGTTTAGGATAGGATATAACCGCGCAGCAAGAATTGTTGAACAGATGGAATACTTAGGTGTAGTAACTACCCCAGGAGTAAATGGAAATAGAGAAGTATTAGGGCCGCCAGTTGATATTCGTCCGTATGATGAAAAATCAGATGAAGTGAAAATATCGACGTTTGAACATGAGCGTATGCTTGAAGCAATAACCAGCAAGAAAATTGTCATATGGTTAATGGATACAGGGAAATATAGTGAAGATGAAACGAAGATCTACATAGTCCAATCATTTTCACCGTTTGAATATTTAGCAACTAGGCAGAAGAGGGACAAGGAACTAGATAATGATATAAATGGTGATATTCTGCGAGGCTACCGGTTTACAGCAACTATGCAGGTTAGAACCCCTCTAAAGGTACTTACTCAGCACGGAAGAATAGAGTGTAAAGCAGCGCATAAATTACCCAAAATAGCCAAAGAAGAGTGGCAGGGATTATGGGTTCCTGAAGCTAACTCTTGGAAAGAGTTAGGCATTAATGCTAATGAAATGCCATTGGGGACTATGGCATCCCAAATTGGACAGATTCCACGTGATGGCGGAGATTACCTAAGATTTCTGATTTATGTTAACAACATTAAGGAATCGAAGGCCAGCCAAGAAGAAAAATATAAATATATTCAGTTGGGGCGTCATATGTATGGACAAGATGGAATGCCTTTTGCTGAGTATATTGGTCAAGTAAAGTTCTGGTAGCACAATGCTCATATGATGAACTGACGCCAAAATTTGGACGGTTTGAATTAAGCAGCCCCTGTGAATTATTGATTAAGCCATCCTTGGCTTGGGGGATTAGAACGGACTGTTAGGGATTCTGAGGCTGTGCAATACTCGCCAATTATCCAGTTGAATCTGTTTAATCTGAATGTGCTCAGTCGCCTTTTCCAGTATCCGCCTTGCATTGTTGGCACACCTGATAGAGTTGCGAGGATACTCATAATATGTTGCAGCTAACTTATGTTCAGCCACTTGAAGTAGCGGTTCTATATCGATCATATGGCGAGCCATATTGATTGAGTGTTGCCATAGCCAGCAGAGGGTTTGTAAGTCGTCATCGGATATTTGTTGTTTAATTTCTAACGCAGGTAGTTCCTCTTTACCTAAATATTCACCTTCAAGAGCTAACTTATGAACGTACTCGATAGCTTCGGGAATCCTCTCCGCTGGCAATTGATCAATGTGAGAGACATTAAAACGCTGGTGGATGAAGCTATAAGCTTCTGGATACATCATCCCGCGTTTACCCACCAGCATGTTCACAGCATCACGTAACGGGGTGCGTTCGTCTGTTGTGGTTTTTGCCTTTTTGGTTACCTGTCCTTTGGTCCAATACTCATAAAGAACATCATCACTTTCTTCTTGGTACTGAATGACTTTCTCACGGATCTCAGGTTTAACTTTGTTTGGGCTAATAGTTGCTAACCAGCCAGCTAATTTACGCAATGCTAGGCAAGTCATTGATTGAAAGCCGCCTTTTGTAGGTATTGTGATTTCCGCAATACCTTTAGTAAACCGCTTTTTAAGCTTAGTAAACTGAGAAGCCCAATCAAGACCCATGCCTTCAATAATCGGTTTCATTGGAACGAATGGTTCGCCGTTGTGATTAACGACATAAAGATCATCACCGTAGAATGGGACGTTAATTGTTGCTATACTTGTCATGTTAGTTCCTTCGTAAAAAACTGACGATCCAAAAGCCTCAACGGTTGCCGCCGTTGGGGTTTCGCTTTTACTACCCTTGCATTCTTTCATCATTTTTCAAGCTCCAAACTAATCGCTGGATGATTGCGGAATTTAAAGATAACCCCTCTTCCGAAGCTTTTTGCTGAATTGCTGACTTAACCCTTTCAGGCATACGTAAAGTAAAGTGCTCGCTACAGCGTTGTGTATATAATGAATCTTTCACTATCTTGGTCTCCTTTTATTAATGTGACACCAATTTGGTGCTAGAACCAATTTACCACCATTTAAAATGATGTCAAGTTGGTGCTATCATTTTATCATTATGCGTTCGAGCAAGAGTGAATAGATATGGTCATGAAAAAATATCCAAGCCAAGAAATGGAGCGTTTTAATGTTCGCCTACCCGTAGGAATGCGAGACGCAATAGCTGAGAGAGCTGAGAGACACGGTAGATCTATGAATTCTGAAATTGTACAAATATTAAGTGATGCTATAAATAATCCTGAGCGACCTGATGTTTTTAATAAGGAAGATTTGGAAACCTTAAGGAATATATTAGATAAAATTACAGAAAACTTTCCTCCTCCAAACGTTTTAGATGGGCAGAAAAACATGTAGCTAGTGGCTACTATGTCAACATATGTTTTTGGAGAAAGTAAACATGGCTCGCACAGAACCACAGATAAACATTCGTTTGCCGCAAGATCTCAAAGAGGCGGTGCAAAACATGGCATCAGACAATAAGCGGTCTGTAAATGCTGAGATTGTTGCTGTTTTGCTTGATGCGGTCAGGAATCACAAACTAAGCGATTTTGGTCAATCATTGTCTGTATTGGTGCAAGAATCAAAGGATTACCTCATTAAACGAGAGGTATTAGAGGAAATTGCGAAGCTTGCCGCAGAAAACTCTATAACGTACTGAAATTAATTAAAAAAATGAGAAATAACCCCAATTTGCCGCTGAACTTGTTTGAATAAATGTAAATAATTGTAAATATTCGATTTGCTGCAATCAGGCAGAGAGCCCCTTATGGGGCTTTTTGATGATGAGATTGTTTAAATAATATCAAAGAATTCGGCAAGTCTTTTAAACGCAGAAAGTTTTGATTCAAATGCAACTGCTGGCACTATGAGTATTTTTTTTTCATCCACATCATCGTTATCGATAAATTCTGTTGGATAACGACTGTCATTTGGCATTAAAGAAGATGTTTTAAGGCCCTTAAAATATTGTCTGAAGACACATTCTCCGCTTTTTGACATTACAAGTACGTAATCTTGATCTTCTATACCAATCAAGGGATCAAATACAATAAGAGAATCCTCTTTAAACGCTACATTATTTTCATTTTGCTTAATCATGGCAGAATCATTTATTTTTACAGCAAAAGCTAAATTACTCACTTCATAACATGCTGGATAAAATTCGTCAGTTATATAAATAGGACTCATACTGACAAGCCACTCGATAACCTTATCAAGCGGAATGATGGGTATTTTGGTTATTTTGTTTGAAAAACCAGGGATGTTTTTTATACCTGATTCTCCATTGCCAGTCGCCAGCCATTCTTCTGTTGTGTCTAGTGCATTTGCTAGTTTGGCTAACACATTTTGCCTAGGTTTTGATTCATGTCCTTCATAGGCCGCGATTTGCCGCTGTGAAACACCAGATAATTCCGCAAGTTCAGCTTGTGTTAATGAATTTTCATGTCTAGCCACAGCTATTCTCGTATGAAAACCTTCATTAATTTCATATTTTTTCATTTTAAATCTCTTAAACTTCATTTTCATTGTTGACGAAGATGAAAAATGAAGTATGATGAAGTTAAAGCATAACTAAAGTGAGAATACATGATGAATACAGAAAGTAAAGTTATACCACCAATGCAGGTGAGAATACCGAGTGAAATTAAAGAAGGGATCGTGAAGTCTGCAAAGAAAAATATGAGAACCCAACAGATGGAAGTTCTTTATCGATTGAAGTTGATTGATGAAATGGAGAAGAAAGGTGAGATTGAGATCTGAAAATAACGAAGCCCCAATTGCACGAACAACCAGGGCCTCTGAGTGTCATTTACTACGTGAGATAAACGACTCAGCCATTGTAGCGAATGGTGAATCAATTTTCCAGAGTACTTGCAGGTGCTCTGAAAGCAGAAACCAACTCATCGGAGAGTTTTTGATGACTAATACCAATTTAGCAGTATCTAATGTAGTTGTCACTAAAATGTCAAGTCGTGAGGTAGCAACAATAACAGGGAAAAATCATTCCCACATTGTGAGAGATATCGAAATGATGCTGGAATCACTTGGGAAGCATTATCCAAATCTGGATGATTATGATTCTAAAGAGCTTTCCATAAAGCGCAAGATATACAATGGTAGGGTGGTTATTCATGAAATACTTTTGGATCATGATTTGACCATGACGTTAATGACTGGTTATAGCGTCCCGTTGCGCCACAAAATGACAAAACGTTGGAGAGAACTTGAAACTGGTCAAGCTGTCCCAGTGAAAAGTAACAGCGGGCTTCCTGAATATCGCCGAGCCAGAACGTTGAAAATGTCAGTGGATGCTGTTAGCAACCTGTTTAATTTGATGCCTCACTTAAGCAATGAATCAAAACAGTGTGCAGCCGCAAATATCATTAACCCTATTGTCGGCTTTGAAGCGGTTCCTCTCCCTGTGCTGGAAGAGAAATATTATACGGCTGGTGAAGTAGGGAAGATGCTGGAATTATCAGCTAACAAAATCGGGCGGATTGCTAATAATCACAATCTGAAAACCGAACAATATGGGAAATTCTTCCTTGATAAATCTGCTCACTCAGATAAGCAGGTTGAAGCTTTCCGCTATAACGAGAACGGCATCAAGGCACTTAGACACTTGATCCACGGTGTTGAAGTAGCTTAAGGATTTAGGGCCAAGGACGGCTAATGTTGGGAACACACTCCCAGTTTCTGGATAGTTAAATTCCAATATCAGGCAATTTGAAAGAAAATATCAAAGCAAAACAATAGATTGAAATATTGTAACAAAAACAACTAATTTCACAGGAACAACAAGATGATATTGTTGCTCCCCCAAAAGAGTGAAGCCCTAACTATTGCGAGTAGTCAGGGCCTCCAATTTGTCCAATCCGAAGAAGGAATATAGACACCATGAGCATAGCAAAAAACAGTCAATTTGTCATATGGCATAATACGTATTGTGAGGTGACTGTATGAACGCATTAGTTAATCAAATTTCAGCTCAAAACCTCCAGGCTATCATTCATAGCAGCATTCCAGTTATCACAACTGAATTACTTGCTGAGTTGTATGGAACTGAAATCAACAACATCCAGCAAAACTTCAAACGAAATAATGATCGCTTTACTCATGGTAAGCATTATTTCAAAATTGAAGGCTCTGATTTAAAAGAATTAAAGAACAGACTGACAGGAAGTCAGTCTGTCGCAAAACGTGCTCGCAGCTTGATGTTATGGAGAAATGCTGTCGAGATGATTAGTTCAATATCTGATGTTTATCCCATTCTTCGAGCGGCAGAACATAAGCTTGCAGGTAAATATTATTCAATGCCACGTGAATATCCAAGAAACATGAACATAGTCAGGCGTCTACTGGAAAGAGAGACAGCGCATATTGAATGTGCATCGTTTACTGGTAGTGACTGGCGAGTATTACATAGTCTGAGAATCCCCAATAGTCCGTTCCAATCCCAAAGCCAGGGATGGCAAATCTGAAACATTTTGATACATCACAGAACGATAAGAATACAATTTTGGTTGTGAAACCAGTTGAACTAGGGGGGTCAATGGCGCTAGTATAGCCGCAGCTATATATCAATTTGATAACCGATAATCATCTATTTGAGGGGGATATATGCCAAAAAGATTGGTAAATCCTGAAAAGGTTAATGAGGTTTTCGTTCATCTGAACGAGAGCTCAGATAATCACGCCCTCTACGCTGCGTTGATGAATGGCAGTGATATGACTTCCCAGATAAACAGGTTAACACTAGCGCCTGGTTATCGCATGGTTCGTGTTGATGGCCGGTTGGGAGATAAGATTAGTCAATCTCATTTTGAATTAGCTCTGATCAATGATGTATCCAAAGAGGTTGCTTATTATAACCGTGTGGTTATACAGCCTGACGTCGTATTAAATTGTCGTCCCGTAACTCAAATCCTCGTTTGGCGCATTAGAACCCCTCAACATCGAGCGGCTTTACGTGATTTAGCTGGCAGGGTGTTTTTTGATTACTTAATTGAGTGGTACAATGTGATTGTATCGGATATGAACCAGACCACTGATGGTATGGCTTTCTGGCAAGATAGAATGTATGACGCACTAACATATAATATGTATGTCTATGCCTATGATATGATCACCTGCGAATTGCGCAAGATTCTGACCCAAGATGATGTTAGCCGCCAGGAGATGTGGCTTTGGGGAGACCCAGAGCATTATCAAAATAGACTGGCCATCATTTCCAAAAACGAATTACCGATACCGAAAGAATAGAATAAACCCGCCCAGTGTGGGTTTTTCATATCTAGCCGCTTAACTGCGGTTTTTTTATGGGTGGAATATGGCAGAAGAATTCAAGTGGCGAACTCAGATACAAAATAGTCCAGCAGGAGAGTTCGCGCACAATGTAAGAAAAGTTCAATTCGGGGATGGCTATTCACAGATTGCGATAGATGGGATCAATTCAGAGTCGCAGAAATGGCCTTTTTCTTATACAGGTCATAAAGATGAAGTAATGCCGATATTCAATTTCATCAGACAGCACACAGCAAAGAGCTTTATATGGACACCGCCTTTTGGTCAGAAAGGGCTTTACAGAGTTGACGCTAGTTCTATCACTATGACGCCGCTATCTCCTACGGCGTTGACAATTAACGCTACATTTGAACAGGCATTTTCAGCATGAACATTACATCAGACGTACAAAAGTTAGAACCTGGTAATCGAATTCAATTAATTGAAGTTGATGGGAGTAAATTTGGTGGTCCTGTATTGCGGTTCCATGCTTACGTGTGCCACGAATGCACCCTGTGGCAAATAGAGGGTGCAATGCTGTGCGAGAGATGAGGGTCGGCCCCTCGGAGGCGGTGTCCAGACGCAGCCTTCAAACTACCCTGAGCTGCTGCCGTTAAGAGCGGTGGTGGTGAGCGTCAGGGAAAAGGCGCAGTCAGATGCGTCATGTATGTGTTGTGAAGATGAACGAGAGTGAACTGTAGATGCAGTGTCGAAAGGAACAAGATGATGTCAAAAACGCGCTTTCTAAGCGGTGCGTGATAAGTCCAGCGGTTATCTGGTTACTGGCTGGTCGGCATCCGGCATATAGACAGCATGAGCACAACACAGGCTCTGGCATGGAACGTGGGAACCTGTCGTCCCGATGCGAAGGGAGCGGCGTCGAGCAGAAACCCTGCGAGCGCCTGAGTACCAATGCGGGGCACAGGGGCAGATGGTTCCGTAGTAGTGATGAAGCGCCTGTAATGGGCGTGGAGCGAAGGGGGCCAGTCGTTGGGGCTGTATTACAGGTCAACCGCGTAAGCGGGAGGAACCTGTGAGCCAGTCCAAACCGTTTGCGTTATCCAGACAGGCTGTCTGGAGCGCGTACAAGAAGGTAAAAGCCAACAAAGGCAGTGCCGGAATCGATGGCCAGTCGATTGAGGAATTTGACAAGAACCTCGTGGGGAACTTGTACAAGATCTGGAACCGAATGGCCTCGGGCAGCTATATGCCGCCAGCAGTTCGGCGTGTTGAGATACCAAAGGCGACGGGTGGAACGAGACCGCTGGGGATACCTACGGTCGCGGATCGCATCGCGCAGATGGTGGTCAAAAACATGCTGGAGCCGATTCTGGAGCCACTATTCCACGATGACTCCTATGGCTACCGCCCGCACAAATCTGCGCACGATGCCCTGAAGCTAGCCCGGCAACGATGCTGGCGTATGGACTGGGTGCTGGATGTAGATATCAAAGGGTTCTTCGATAACATCGATCATGAACTCCTGATGAAGGCGGTGCGCAAACACACGGACGGTAAGTGGGTGTTGCTCTACATTGAGCGATGGCTGACCGCTTCGGTACATATGCCGGATGGGACGGTGCAGATAAGGGATAAAGGTACGCCGCAAGGGGGCGTCATTAGTCCGTTGTTGGCGAATTTGTTCCTGCACTATGCATTCGACATGTGGATGAAACGGGAATTTCCTGTCGTCCGGTTTGAGCGATACGCTGATGATATAGTCATCCACTGCAAAAGCCATGCGCAGGCAATGATGTTGCGTAGCAGGCTCAGAGCGCGCCTGGGTGAATGTAAGCTGGAAATGAGTCCGGGCAAGACGAAAGTCGTCTATTGCAAGGACAGGGAAAGAACGGAGGCATATCCTGAAATCAGCTTTGACTTTCTGGGCTATACATTCAGGCCAAGAAAGTCATTCTCAAAAGAGGGAGAGCTGTCGGTGAATTTCCTGCCAGCGATAAGCGCCAGAGCGGCGAAGGCAATCCGGCAGACGGTACGGGGTTGGGATCTGAGTCATAAAACCCCGTTGTCTCTGGAAGTAATGGCGCGATGGCTCAATCCCATGTTACGAGGCTGGATTAAGTACTATGGGCGCTTTTATCGCTCAGCGATGGGCTGTATAGCCAGTCATATAGATCTGCACCTTGCGAAATGGGTCGCCCGCAAATATAAGCGGGTACACGGCAGCCTGGCTCAGGCATATGAATGGTTGAGAAGGATACAGAGCGCTAAGCCCGGCCTGTTTGCACACTGGGAAATTTGTACGCGGCGTGAACGGTCAACGACAAGAGCCGGATGACGGGAGACTGTCACGTCCGGTTCCGTGGGAGCGCAGGGGGGAAGTTCCCTTGCGCGACCCGATAACTTGCCGCACACAGAGGAAGAAATAAAAACTGGCGGGGATCTTAAGCCGAAATCAATTTGGTGGCAGGGAAAAGAATATGGTGCCTGGGCTTATGAAATTAGCGGTATATCAAAATCAAGTGATGGATCACCGCCCCGGCCAAAGCTAACTGTTTCTAATATCAATAGCCTTATTTCTTCTCTTTGCCTGAAATTCGAAGATATGTTACAGGCTAAAGTAACGATATTTGAAACATTTGCACACTATCTTGACGCGAAAAATTTCACAGATGGCAATTTAACAGCTAATCATGATGAATGCTTTAAACAGGTTTTCTATATTGATACTAAAACGAGTGAGATAGCCGGTGAGATTATAGAGTTTGAATTATCCAGTCCGTTTGATCTGCAAGGTTTGCGTATTCCAACCCGGCAAATCCACACAATTTGCACCTGGTGTATGAGAGGGTGGTACAGAACCGGAAACGGCTGTGGTTACGCGGGTACGAAATATTTTGATAAAGACGGAAAGCCAACCGATGATCCGGCTAAAGATGAATGCGGTGGGCTACTATCAGACTGCAAAAAACGATTTGGCGAAAATAACCCCTTAGATTTTGGAGGGTTCCCTGCATCTGGCTTGATTTCGAGGTGATAATGAGAGAGAAAACTATCGCAGCGATATTTGAACATGTGAAAGCTGAATATCCGAATGAATGTTGTGGTGTTATCGCCCAAAAAAGCAGAGTAGAGAAATATTTCCCTTGTCGTAATTTGTCTAAAGAAGCCACTGAACACTTTGAACTTTTACCGGAAGACTACGCGCAGGCAGAAGACTGGGGAACTATCATAGTTATAGTTCATAGTCACTGTGGTGATGGTGTGACAACGCAACCCAGTGAATTGGACCAGTTACAGTGTGATGCTACCGGATTACCCTGGGTCATTGCTTCATGGCCTGAGGGTGATATCAGGGTGATACAGCCGCGTAGTGGCAGGCCATTAACTGGCCGGGCATTTGTGCTTGGTCATGCTGATTGTTGGTCTTTAATTAGGGATTACTACAAGAAAGAACATGGTTTATTTCTGCATGACTACAGTGTAGATAGGCACTGGTGGGAAGAAGGCGAAAACCTCTACATGGACAACTGGCAGAAAGAGGGATTTGTCGAGATCACGGATAGCCCGCGAGATGGTGATATGGTCATCATGCAAGTTCAATCAGATGTACCCAACCATGCTGGTGTTTTGGTGAATAATGGGATGTTGCTTCATCACTTATACGGACAGTTAAGCCAAATTATCCCATACAGTGATTACTGGCGTGACAGAACTGTGAAAATAGTCAGACATAAGGAGCTGGTATGAATCAGTTAAAAACAGTTCGACTTTACGGCACACTTGGAAAGCAATTTGGGCGTGAACATACAATTGCAATTGATTCCCCGAAAGAGGCCATAAAAGCCCTGTGTGTACGCTGCGAAGGTTTTGAAAAGTTCTTAAACGCAGCTCATCTAAAGGGGCTTGAATTTGCCATTTTCAAAGGTAAAAGAAATATTAGCAATGAAGAGCTTCATTTAATTACTAATGAAGAAATCCGCATTGCTCCGATCATTAAGGGAAGTAAGCGCGGCGGGTTCTTTCAGACTATTTTAGGTGTTGCACTCATTGGCGCTGCAATGTTAACAGGGCCGGCTGGATGGGCGGCATTTAGTGCAGCGGGCACATGGGGCGGGGCGCTCGCTCTGGGTGGCGCTGCAATGGCGTTGGGTGGTGTTGTCCAAATGTTAGCCCCACAACCACCGGGGTTGTCAACGCGACAAGATGCAGATAATAAACCGTCGTATGCTTTTGGCGGTGCAGTCAATACAACCGCCCAAGGGAATCCCATCCCTGTACTTTACGGCGAGAGGGAAGTTGGCGGGGCTATTATCTCAGCCGGAATATATACCGAAGACCAGCAATAACAATATTTAAATTAATTCAGACCAGGTCGCTAAACGCGGCTTTTTTTGTGGGTGGAATATGGCAACTCAATTAATTCAGGGTCGAAAGGGTGGTGGCGGAAAAGGACACACCCCTGTTGAATCACCGGATAACTTACTATCTACGTCTACAGCGAAGATATTATTAGCAATCAGTAACGGTGAAATAGCGAGTGGATTAGATGATACAAAGATATTCTTAGACGGTACTCCGATCGGAAACCCTGATGGTTCAAGAAATTTTGAGGGGGTTACATGGGAATTTCGCCCCGGCAGCCAGCAACAGGAATACATTAAAGGGATGCCAAGTGTTGATAATGAAATCAATATAGGAATGGAGCTTAAAAGTGATCAGCCGTGGATACGTTCTATTAGTAATACACAACTATCTGCTGTGCGTGTTCGGTTTTCTATTCCTCAATTGTTACAACAGCGAGATAATGGCGATACAACAGGTTACCGTATTGAATATGCAATAGATTTAAATACGGATGGTGCGGGGTTTAATCAAGTAGTTAAAGCTGCGTTTGATGGGAAAACAACGTCAACTTATGAGCGTTCACACCGAATTGATTTACCCAAAGCGACAACAGGCTGGCAAATCAGAGTACGCAGGCTGACGCCGAATCAAAATTCAGGGCGATATGCTGATAAAGTTAATATTCAAGCAATAGCAGAAGTTATTGATGTAAAGCTCCGTTATCCAAACACTGCTCTTCTGTTTGTTACATTTAATGCTGAACAATTTAATAATCGAATTCCGAAGATTAGTGTTTTATCCAAAGGATTATTAATTAAAGTTCCATCAAACTATGATCCAGCAACACGGACCTATTCGGGAATGTGGGACGGGACATTTAAATTAGCGCATAGTAGCAACCCAGCCTGGGTTTTTTACGATATTCTATTAAGTAAGTTATACGGTCTCGGTGACAGGCTTGACGCGAGCCATGTTGATAAGTGGGAACTTTATAGAATTGCCCAATATTGTGATCAATTAGTCCCCGATGGCCGTGGTGGGGATGGAAAAGAGCCGCGTTTTATATGTGACGTGTATATACAAGCACAGAATGAAGCTTATACAGTATTGCGTGATTTGGCGTCAATTTTTCGCGGGATGACTTATTGGTCGGATAATAAAATCGTTGCAATTGCTGATATGCCGCGTGATGTTAGCCGTATTTTCACTAAAGCATCGGTTGTTGACGGAAAATTCAATGGCGGTGGTGGTAGTCTGCGTAATCGATACACGCATGCTTTAGTGTCGTATGGCGATCCGAGTAATCACTACAATGATGCTGTTGAAGTTGTTTCTGATAATAAACTGGTTAGACGATACGGCGTAAATCAGACTGAAATTACTGCGATTGGTTGTACGCGACAGAGTGAAGCAAACCGGCGCGGAAGATGGGCTTTGCTAACTAATGCTCATGATAGAACAGTATCATTTTCTACCGGTCTTGAAGGCAAGATACCGCTTCCCGGAGATATTATTGGTGTTGCTGATGAGTTGTTTTCTGGGCGTGCAATCGGTGGCCGGGTATCAGAATCAAATGGAAGAAATATCACATTAGATAGAAAGACAGGGGCAAAAGTTGGGGATCGCCTGTTAATTAACTTACCTTCTGGAAAATCAGAAGGACGCACAGTCCAGGCGATAAATGATACTGTAGTAACAGTAAGTACAGTCTATTCAGAAGTACAACAAAAAAATGCGGTGTGGTCTATTGATGCTGATGATTTGGCTATTCAGCTCTATCGTGTCACAAGTATTGATGACAACAATGATAATACATTCACGATTAGTGGTGTTTGTCATAATCCCGATAAGTATAGTCACATTGATACTGGTGCCCGAATTGACGAAAAGCCAATCTCTGAATACCACCTGGTGTTCAGGCTCCACCGAAAAACGTGTCCATCAGTTCTTATTCTGCCAAATGCCAAGGGCTGGCTATCACGACAATGCGAGCAACGTGGGATGCTGTCGAAAATGCTATCGCTTATGAAGCTGAATGGCGGAAAGACAATGGTAACTGGGTATCAGTTCCCCGAACGTCAACACAGAGCTTTGAAGTCCCAAACATCTATGCTGGACGCTATCAGGCACGTGTCCGGGCTATCAATGCATCAGAGATATCCAGTATCTGGGCCAATGCCCCTGAAACTCAGCTCAACGGAAAAGAGGGTAACCCTCCGGTACCGTTAAATTTCAGGACAACGCCCATCATTTTCGGTATTCAGATAGACTGGAACTTCGGTGAAGACACATCAGACACACAACACACTGAGATTCAGTACAGCAAAACAAATGACGGCAATGATTTGATGCTGTTGTCTGACGTTCCTTATCCTCAAAAGACATATACGATGCAGGGATTGGCCGCAGGTGTGGCTTTCTACTTCCGCGCGAGGCTTGTTGATAAAACCGGTAATCAAAGCGCGTGGACTGATTTCATACGGGGCGAATCATCTTCAGATGCAAGCTGGATAATTGACGCTGCTGGCGATCAGTTCTTATCAACAGATGCCGGTAAAGCGCTTCAATCTCAGATTGATGATAATGCAGAGGCTGTGCTTGAAAATGCCACTGCAAGGGGAGCCGATACTAAGCGTTGGATGAAAGAAAACGGAAACAGAAAAGCTGAGATTGTCGAGATACGCGAAGTACAAGTATCAGATCAGCAGTCACTTGCACGTTATCAACAGCAAGTATCGAGTCGGTTTGAGAATACTAATTCAAGCGTCTTAGATATTAAAGAATCGGTATCTAAATTAAATGAGTCAACGGCAAAAGACATTAATCAAGTTAAAGCCGAAGTTAATGAAAATGCAAATGGGATCTCTCTAGCCAAGGGGCTTATTCAAGAGAATAAAAACGCAATTGCAAATACGGATAAAGCTTTGTCTGAATATAATACCCAGACAAGTGCCGAATTCAAAAAACAAAAGGCGTTAATTGATACAAAAGCCACAACGGTTTTTGACAAAAACGGAGAAGGCTCTGCTATCTATACTGTCAAAGCTGGTATTAAATATAATGGGACAGAATACAACGCTGGTATGGTCATCGGTGCCGAAGTTAAAAACGGAAAAGTCAGTACAAATATCGGGTTCAGTGCAGAGACATTCGGTGTTTTTAATCCATCAAACGGTAAGCTTGAATCTGTCTTCTTTATCAAGAATGGGCAAGTGTTCATGCGCAGTGCATTCATTGATAAAACCGTTATTCAAGAGTTGCTGGTGGGTGTTGATCTAAAGTCAGTCAATTATATTCCGAACAAAAGCGGTTTTCGTATTGACGCCGCTACAGGCATCATGGAAGTGAATGGAATAAGCGGAGAGTATCGAACACGGCTCACAAGTGGAGGGTTTTATTTGTTTGATAAGAACGGCACAGCAATAGTTGAATTGGGAGTTTTTCTATGAGCAATTACGGGCTAAAAATAACAAACCCTAATGACGGAGTGCCTTTTATCTTCAATGAAAAAACATCTCCATGTGCAATTATATGGTCAAGAGCGGTAGAGGTCAGCCGGGGGGATATTTTGAAAAATCCTACGGCAGGGCAGAATGGATTCTGGTATGACTGGGAGTGTCCAGTAAAAATCCCCTCCGGTTATAGATTCACAATAATCAAAAGTGGTGGAATGGCAATAGTAAAACGTCGGTACACAGCACGCGGAGTCTTTTTCGATGGTGCATTAGAAATGGTTCAATATTCTGAGAATAACGGGATAGTGACAGCATCCGGTTTTGGCGATGATACAAGAATCTTTGTTGATCGACTGGCATTAAACAATCTTATAAAAATCATTGCCTGGCCTGACCCTAAATTAAAAACATCAGGTTTAAACTATGGATTACGGATTGCAGGCAATGCGGTTTTTCTTAATGAGAAGCCGCCGATGGGTTACGGATATGCATTCTATAAAAAGAAAATGAATATCAATGGGATTTTTAATCCGAAAGATATTGATCCATCCCTCACAATAGATAATGCTATCTTCTTTTTTTATACCGATAATTCAGACGCAATCATGAGAGCAAGAGAGGATTATTCATATCTGGATTATTCAGTATGGTCGGAATATGTCTGTGTAAATAAAAAGACAGGAAAAGAAATGAGTGCGACTTGGTGGGTTGTTGTGTTTACTAATCCCAAGGGAAATGAGTTATCTCAGGGGGCCGGGGGATTAAGAATAAGAAATATAAAAGGAGAAATCACTTTTTCGTCATATTATGGTGTTTTATCACTCCCCGCTCAAGTGCCCGGTAATAATTTTTCTGCCGGGAGAGGGATGAGTATCCCCGATATTAAACGTCCCATGTATATGCCTACTGTTGTCGGCCAATCAATATTTCAGCCTAATTATGACTGGTGGAATTGGGTAGAGGAAAGATGGGAAAGGCCGACTAATTATTACTGGGTTGGAGAATTATGCGTGGGTAATAATGACAAACATTCACTGTCTCTTTTCAATTTTGCCAGGGTTCAGGATGGGGCGGGTATGCAAAACTACAAAGACGGATATAGAGAAGTCAAAACAAATCAGCCGATTTTAATATTGGATGCTGAAACCTATTTCAATTTCTAATCATTAAGGAATAATCATGTCTTCATACAACACAGGCACAATTTCAATTGCTGCCAACTCTGATATTGCCACTGGCACAAATACAAAATGGAAAGATAATAAATTCGGTGTTGCTCCGGCTCAGACTATATTAATCAAGGTCGGGAATGCTTTTAAATTATCAGCAATTAAAAACGTTAATAGTGATACCGAATTAGCCTTAATCGATAAATTTCCAGACGCGGTCTCTAATGCTAAATATTTTATTCAAACATCAGTTCCCGACACTTATTCAGATGCCGCTCGGAAAGTTACAGCGTAATTGGGTTATACCGATGAGCTGTTATTCAACTTAAACAAATGGATGACAGAGAATGGAGTTGTGACTGTTACAACTCCGGAAGGTAAAACAATTCAGCTTAAGTCTATCAATGCACTTGCATCAGATATCAGCAACAGACTGACAAAAGACCAGAACGGCACAGATATCCCCAATAAAAGTGAGTTTATAAAAAACCTCAATTTGTTGGAAACGGTAGTGTTTGCTAAGGAGGCGGTACCAGGTAGCCGGAAAATTAATGGTAAGGAGTTGACTGGGGATATTATTTTGAGTGCTGGAGATGTGGGGGCATATACGCGAGCAGAGAGTGATAATACTTTCTTGCGTATTTCTAGCGATAAAACCGCCACCGTTGGTAGTTTACTGATTGATAGTAAAACTTCCTTTCCTGAATTGCGTTTCAAATCAAAAGATGGGTATGTGGTAGGAATTAACGGTTCGGAAGGAAAATTGTTGCATATTTATTCTAACGATCCGAGCAATCAGCGACGTTATAATATATTAATACCTGAGCGAAGCGGTACTCTTGCACTACAAAATGCAGCTATAAAATCTGAAAATGGTTGGTGGCAATGTGGGGATACGGGAATAATGATTCAATGGGTTAAAGTTGCATCCAGTCAACAGTCATGGGTAAAAGTCAATTATCCAATTTCTTTTAAAAATAAATTCTTTGGCTATATCGCAAGTATGTCGAGTGTTAATACATCAACAGGTCATACATTAGTACGTAATGCAACATTATCGACATTTGAATATCAAGCTGGCACTCCTAACAGTAATGAGAATCCAGACAGAGTTGTATATATATTATTTTGGGGGGTATAAATGGTTTATTTCTCCAGAAAAGAATGCGCTTTTTATAATGAAACTTGTGAAGAATGCGTCGAAATAACAGCGGAAAAACATAATGAATTACTCGCGGGGCAATCGCGCGGTTTATCAATTGTCAGTAATAAAGAGGGTTATCCAGTACTCATTGAACGTGCTCCGTCCGTTTATCATAAATATGATGGTGAAAAGTGGATAATATCAGAAAATGGCAAGGCACAACTTAGGCAGGAACAGCAACAACAAGCAGAACATAAGAAACAGCAACTTATGCTCACTGTAAATAAACAAATAGCCCCGTTGCAAGATGCGGTAGATTTGGGGATGGCGAGTGATGAGGAAAAATCGCTGTTAGCCGCTTTGAAAAAATATCGGGTATTACTGAACCGCGTTGATGTTAATTTAGTACCAGATATTCATTGGCCCGAAAACCCCTCAGAATAATGGAATCAGAGCCGCAGTAGCTTAGTTCTTATTTGAGCGGCTCTGACTATTCGATATCGGGAGCCTGTGAGGTATCTACCCTATTTTTCATCTCTATTTATGCAACTTCTTCTATTTTAAGTTTCATAGTGCGTAATGTAACGACTGAATCTTTTAATTCGATGACGTCTTATTAATTGCTCAGGGGATAAATGTCCTTTTGACTTTTTTGATATCCTCCACTTTGTGCTATCCCTGATACTTACCCAATCAACTGAATTTTATTGTCACAGCGATCACCATAGCGAAATCATCATTACGGGAGTCTTTCGCTATGGCACAAGATTATCATCATGGCGTCCGTGTGCAGGAAATCAACGAGGGCACGCGCACCATTACCACTGTCAGCACCGCTATTGTCGGGCTAGTCTGCACAGCGGATGATGCTGACACCAAAACTTTTCCCTTAGACACGCCAGTCTTGTTAACCGACGTTCTGACTGCCAGTAGTAAGGCTGGCAAAACGGGCACACTGTCCCATGTTCTGCGAGCGATTGCCGACCAGTCCAAACCCGTGACTGTTGTTGTGCGTGTGGCTCAGGGGGAAACCGAAGTCGAAACCACGTCGAATATCATTGGTGGCGTTACCGACGAGGGCAAAAAAACGGGAATGCAGGCGCTGCTTGCGGCACAAGGTCAGCTCGGCATCAAACCGCGTATTTTGGGGGTGCCCGGTCATGATACCCAACCTGTTGCAGCAGCCCTTGCCGACATTGCTCAAAAGCTGCGGGCAATGGCTTATGTCAATGCTTACGGCCGCAAAAACATTTCCGACGCTATCAAATACCGCAACAACTTTAACCAGCGCGAACTGATGTTGATTTGGCCGGATTTCCTCAGTTGGGATACGGTCGAAAATAGCGAGTCTATCGCATACGCAACGGCTTGTGCGCTGGGCCTGCGTGCCAGAATCGACGAGGAAACCGGCTGGCATAGAACATTGTCCAATGTTGGTGTCAATGGTGTGACAGGGATTTCAGCCGATATCTTTTGGGATTTGCAGGATATTGCCACCGATGCCAACCTGCTTAACCAGAACGCCGTTACGACCTTGATCCGCAAGAATGGTTTTCGTTTTTGGGGTTCTCGCACCTGTTCGGATGATCCGCTGTTTCAGTTCGAGAGTTACACCCGCACGGCGCAGGTACTGGCCGACACGATGGCTGATGCGCATATGTGGGCGATTGACAAGCCGCTGATGCCTTCACTGGTACGCGATATTATCGAGGGCATCAATGCCAGGCTGCGCGAACTAAAAGCCAATGGTTACCTGATAGACGGCCAGTGCTGGTATGACGAAAGCGCCAACAGTAAGGATACCCTGAAAGCAGGCAAGTTATTCATTGATTACAACTACACGCCGATCCCGCCATTGGAAAACCTGCTGCTGCGCCAGCGCATCACTGACCAGTACCTGATGAATTTCGCCAACAACATTAACAACTAAGAGGCTATTTATGGCATTACCTCGCAAACTTAAATACCTGAATTTATTCAATGATGGCAATAATTACATCGGCGTTGTGGAAGAAATGACGCTTCCTAAACTGAGCCGCAAGCTCGAAGCCTATTGAGGCGGTGGCATGAATGGCACTGCCTCGGTTGACTTGGGGCTGGATGATGGCGCTCTAGATACCGAATTTTCTCTCGGTGGTGTTGAGTCCCAACTTTACCGACAGTGGGGCATTGAGAAAGTGGACGGCGTTTCTCTGCGCTTTAATGGCTCCTTTCAGCGTGATGATACCGGGGAAGTGATTGCGGTCGAAGTCGTAATGCGTGGCCGCTTTTCGGAATTTGACCACGGCAGCTATAAACAGGGCGACAACAGCCAGACCAAAGTCAGCGCCAAGAACACCTACTTCAAACTGACGTGGGACGGAGAAGCCCTGATCGAAATCGACACCGTTAATATGGTGGAAATCGTCAGTGGTGTTGACCGTCTGGAAGCCCACCGACGCGCCATCGGTTTGTAACAATTGAACGCTTATCATCTGATAAATCACTATAGGAATATTCACCATGACTGAACAAACCCCCATCGTCCAGCCGGAACACGCTACAGTGACACTGGAAGAACCTATTACCCGTGGTGCAACCACCATCAGCGACGTCGTTGTGCGTAAGCCCAATAGTGGTGCGCTGCGTGGTGCCCGCTTGCAGGCCCTGATGGAAATGGACGTCGATTCTATGATGTTGGTTTTGCCTCGTGTCACCGCGCCGGCACTGACTAAAAATGATTTGTTGCTAATGTCGCCCGGCGATCTGATTAACCTCTGTATTGAGGTGGTTAATTTTTTGTTGCCGAAGTCGGTGAAGTCCGATTTCCAGCATTAATAACTGTTGATGAACTGGTGGCAGACATTGCCACTGTGTTTCATTGGCCGCCTGCTGTGACAACTGAGATGGGCCTGCCTGAATTGTTGGCATGGCGTTACCGGGCCATGAAACGGAGTGGGGCCGATAATGAGTGACCGAAACTTACGCCTGCAAGTTATCTTGAATGCCGTTGATAAAATTACCCGTCCTTTCAAGAGTGCGCAGGCTTCTAACAAACGGCTGGCTGAAACTCTTCGCCAGTCGCGCCAGCAGCTCCGGGAATTGAACCAGCAGGCCGGACGGATCGATGGTTTTCGCAAGGTAAAGCGCCAACTGCTAGAAACCCGGCAGGTTTACCGCAGCGCTACCGAACGCGTGGCAGCACTGAACCGTGAAATGAACGCCAGCCAGAACCCGACACAGGCCCAAATCAACCAGCTACAGCGGGCAAAAAACGCAGCCAAGCAGTTCGAGGAAAAAAGTCAATCCCTGAGCCAGTCCCTGCAACGTCAGCGTGATGCTTTGCGCGCCAGCGGTATTTCCACTAACCAGCTTGGACAGGCGCAGAGACGGATAAACGCGGACATCAACTACACAACTGGTATGCTCCAGCAACAGGAGCAGCAGCTTGGGCGTCTGAGACAGCAGGAACAACGGTTGGCGAATGCCCGCTCTCGCTACCAAAAAATGAAAGATGTGCGTAACCAAATGACGGCAACCGGTGCTGCGGCAGCGGCAGCGGGTGTTGGTGCGCTCTATGGCGCTAAACGGGTGATGATGCCGGGTTACGACTTTGACGTGAGGATGTCGAAGGTGCAGGCGCTGACCCGTCTGGATAAGCATTCTCCCGAATTAAAAAAATTGCAGGAGCAGGCTCGGCACTTAGGCGCGACAACGGCATTCACCGCTAATCAGGTCGCGCAGGGACAGAGTTTTTATGCAATGGCCGGCTTTACTCCAGACCAGATACGATCAGCTATGCCTGGTACATTGGCGATGTCCTTGGCGGGTGATACCGATTTGGCGGCCACCGCCGACATTGGTTCTAATATCCTGACGGGTTTTAAGCTGAAATCCGAAGAAATGGGGCGGGTGAGTGACGTACTAGTGGGTGCCTTTACTCGTTCTAACACTAATCTGATGATGCTGGGTGACACCATGAAGTATGTCGCCCCTGTAGCGGCAGGCTTAGGGGTTGATATTGAAACCGCCGCTGCGGCGACGGGTAAGCTCGGTGATGCCGGTATTCAGGGTAGTATGGCGGGAACTTCCTTGCGATCTATTTTGGGACGGTTGGCTGAACCGCCCGCCGCCGCCGCGAAAGCGTTGGCAAAACTGAACATTCAGACTAAAGATGCCAAGGGTAATCTCCGCACCTTGCCGGATATCCTGACTGAGCTGGACAAGAAAACGGCCAAAATGGGTAACGCTCAGCGTGCCGGCATTTTCAAAGCCATTGCCGGAGAAGAAGCTTTTTCCGCGCTGTCGGTATTGGCTGAAAGAGCCGGTACGGGGGAATTGCAGAAACTCATCAAAGAATTGAAGAATGCCCAAGGTGAGGCTAAGAAAGTCGCCGATACTATGACTAATAACCTTGACGGCGACCTGAAAAGTCTGTCATCGGCATGGGAAGATATCGGTATTCAAATTTTTGGCGGTGTGGACAGTCCCTTGCGTGGGATCACCCAGCGTATCACCAAAATTATCAGTAAAACGGGTGAGTGGATGAAGGCCAACCCTGAACTGACCAAAACGTTAACGATGGTGAGTATCGGCCTGGGTATTATTTTGACGGTTTTTGGTGCGATTACGCTGGCATTGGTTGCTTTGTTGGGACCACTGGCAATCGTTAAATTTGGCCTGTCAGTGTTGGGTATCAGGGGAGCAGGCTCAATGCTACGTCTTGGTAACGTGTTTTCCTATATTGGGAAAATGGCGATGTGGCTGGGGCATGTTATGTGGACAAACCCCATTTTAGCGGTTATCGGTTTGATTGCTGTGGGCGCTTACCTGATCTGGCGATATTGGGACAAACTCGGCCCGTGGTTCCAGAACTTATGGAACAACATTTCGAACTATGTTTCCACCACATGGGAAAACATCAAGCAACGGGCATTAGCCAAATGGAATGAGCTGGTCGCTGACACGAAAAAAATTCCGTCCGAATTTAAGAAGATTGGCGGTGAATTTGTCGAAAATCTTAAGGCAGGCATTGAGGAAAAATGGGAATCCCTGAAAAAGAAATTCTCCGAATTGGGCAAGATGGTTAAAGACGCCTTGACTCCCGACTTTATGCAGGAAGAAAACCAAGATCCCAGGCAAAAGGCGGCATTGAATGCTTATAAGGAAGCTACTGGTCCGATTGGCGGCATACTGGCGGGTGGATTCGATAAAGGTGGTTACATCCCGACGGGCAAGATTGGCATCGTGGGGGAATATGGCCCGGAGATCATCAACGGCCCCGCCCGTGTCACCAGTCGTCGTCAAACGGCTGCACTGGCGACAATCGCGGCCCTATCTGTAGGGGCAGTCTTGCCAGTCAGCGCCCAAAATGCTCCGTTGCATCCATACAGTTTGCCTGCGTCACAGTATCAGACATCGGTTGTTTCAGTTGCTAACCAGATCCAGGATAACAGACGATCCATTTATGAAATTCATATACACGCCGTTCCCGCACAATCCGCACAGGATATTGCTCAGGTGGTGGCACGTGAACTGGATCGCCGCGAGCAACAACAACGCGCCCGCGCCCGTAGCTCATTTTCTGATAGCGAGGACTTTTATTCATGATGGCCGCACTTGGCTTATTTGTCTTTATGCTGAAAACCACGCCATACCAGAGCCTGCAACACCAACAATCATGGCGCTATGGATTTAACAATCGGGTAGGTGCCCGTCCTGCTTTCCAGTTTATGGGGCCAAATAACGATACTATTACACTGTCCGGCGCCCTGTACCCTGAAATCACCGGCGGCCGGTTGTCCTTGCTGGCCCTGCAATTGATGGCTGAGAGTGGCAAGGCATGGTCATTTCTGGATGGTAGCGGCACGATTTACGGCATGTTTATTATTGAAAGTATCGACCAGACCAAAAGTGAATTTTTTACCGACGGTACCGCCCGTAAAATTGACTTTACCGTCACGTTGCGCCGTGTGGATGACAATTTAGGGGAGATGTTCGGTGACCTTCGCACCCAAATGACTGACTTGAAAACCCGTGTCACACACAAATTGGGTGGGTTATTTTCATGATTTCTTTACCTGATATGTTAAAACTCGATTGGGTAACCGGCAAAACTAATACACCTGTGTATGTTCTCAGTGCTGGTGACAAAAACGTCAATGCCCGTATTCAGTCGCGATTGATTTCCCTGAGTCTAACCGACAATCGAGGCTTTGAGGCTGACCAGTTGGATATTGAACTGGATGATAGCGATGGTCTGTTATCTTTGCCCCGTCGTGGGACGGAGTTATCTCTGCATCTGGGCTGGCAGGGGGAACCACTGATCCACAAAGGTAAGTTTATTGTGGATGAAATCGAATATAGTGGTGCGCCGGACAAGATAATCATCCGTGCCCGCAGCGCAGATTTTCGGGCGATGCTTAATATCAATCGCGAGGTGTCCTATCACCAGAAAACGATCAGCGATATTGTGCACACTATTGCTGTACGTAACGATTTGACGCCGAAAGTGGACAAAATGCTAGCCAACATCACCCTCAGCCATATTGACCAGACCAACGAATCCGACGGCAATTTTCTAACCCGGTTGGCAAAACAGGAGGGTGCTATTGCCACTATTAAGAATGGCTATTTGCTTTTTATCCGACAGGGGCAGAATAAAGCAGCTAGCGGTCAGCTCTTGCCAGTGGTTATCATTACTCGTCAGTCTGGAGACGGTCACCGTTTTTCACTGGTTGATCGGGGCGCTTACACCGGTGTTTCCGCCAGTTGGCTTAATACCCGTGATCCTAAGAAAAAAGAAAGAGTCACCGTCAAGCGCAAGCAGAGTAAGAGCAACTCACAGGCAAAAGAAGAAAAACAGGGTGATTATCTGGTTGGCAGTGAGGGCAATGTTTTTGTGATGAAGCACATCTATGCCAACAAGGCCAATGCTGAACGTGCAGCTAAAGCAGAATGGGAGAAAATTCAGCGCGGTGTGGCGTCATTCTCTATTCAACTGGCGAAGGGAAGGCCAGAGCTGTTCCCTGAAATGAAAGTCAGGGTGAGTGGCTTCAAGCCTGAAATTGATATGGCAGACTGGACTCTGGTTACCGTCACTCATACTTTGGATGACAGCGGATTAACGTCATCTTTGCAATTGGAAGTGAAAATTTCTGATTCAGATATGGTATAGTTGCTTTAGTGCCAGTTTCAGCTATGGCAACCTGTTTGTTGAGGTACTCGCGTTATGATGAGATGCCCCTTATGCGGTCACGCCGCCCACACCCGTAGCAGCTTTGAACACACCCCCCAGACCAAGGAACGTTACAACCAGTGCCAGAATATTAATTGTGGCTCAACGTTTGTTAGTCATGAAACCTTTGTTCGGTTCGTCACCAAGCCGACATTGATTGAAGCGGTTCCGCCGCATCCTGATAGCGGACAACAGACCGTGCTGGTATTCTGATCGAAGAGTTGTCGATCAGTAAATGATTAAAAAAAGCGTTCCATTATTCATCGTGGTGCGCTTTTTTAATGTAAAAATCTTTTTCTTGGGAGGAGCTTAGGAACGGTGAGGAGAAGGCTTATGTCATGGCCGTCTCAAGCTATATTCAATTTTCGGGAGCGTGCTTGTAATTCACTAAAATCTGATGAATAGCCAAAACAACATCAGAAAAATCGTCATCTACAATATAAAAATAGCATTCAGGAACGTTTAACACTTTGGAAAACGCACACATTGTTTCAAAGGTTGGCTGATGAGTTCCATTTTCATACTGTGATACTCTCGCTCGTGCTGACTTTTCATCTATGCCAGCCGCAATTCCGAGTTTTTCTTGTGTGATATTTGCACGTAAACGAGCGGCTTTTAAACGTTTGTTAATCATAAAGTTAACCGTCAGTTATTAGAAATGTAGCTGACGATATATGTAACATTTCTTAGCGCTTTTTTTGTCAAAATTTACTTAACAAAAATATTAATGTTTGATTTGTTATTTTATGCCATATAAGAAATTAATTGCTGTGTATTTTATTTAAGTTGTTAATTTAATATGTATTTAGCCCACATACAAGTTTTTTGGCAATGATGAAGCAGCATAAATATCAGCTAATAAAAATGAATATCTTGGGTGTTTTAACAACTTAATTTTTGCTATGAACATGTAAAACCAAATTTTTAACAATAGTCACATTATATTTTCTTTAAAATGTTGACGGTATGTTTAGTATTCCTTAACATGAATGTTGTTAAGGAATACTTAGCAAAAAAATCAAATTAATTAAAAGGAAGGCTATCATGCATAAAAAAATCTCTGATGACTGGCATCCAGCAGACATTATTGCAGCTCTAAAAAAACAAGGAACAAATCTTTCAGCCGTTTCACGTAAAGCGGGATTAGCATCATCCACATTAAGTAACGCGCTGTATCGTCCGTGGCCAAAAGGAGAAGCTCTGATTGCCACCGAGCTAGGTTTATATCCATCCGATATTTGGCCATCACGTGGAAGGTAGAAAAGGGTGAATTTAAGCCAATGGCGCTGGATACGGTTAGCGCCATTATTAGGTGTCAGAGTTGTCTCAAACAGTATTCAATTTTTAGAAGTGTGTTTGTAATTTGCTAGAGTTTGATAAATAGCTAAAACAACATCAGAAAAATCATCATCTACAATATAAAAATAGCACTCAGGAACGTTTAATACTTTGGAAAATGCACACATTATTTCGAAGGTTGGCTGATGGGTTCCATTTTCATACTGTGATACTCTCGCTCGTGCTGACTTTTCATCTATGCCAGCCGCAATTCCGAGTTTTTCTTGCGTGAGTTTTGCATGCAAACGAGCGGCTTTTAAACGTTTGTTAATCATAAATTTAACCGTCAGTTATTAAAAATGTAGTTGATAATATATTTAACATTTCTTAATACTTTTTTTGTCAAAATTTACTTAACAAGAATCACTAATCGGTAGTGAAGGGAGTGTATTGGTGCTGAAACATACCTGTGTAAATAATGTCAATTCTGAGCATGCCGCCAAAGTCGAATGGGAAAATTCCATCTGGGGTTGTGTCATTTTCAATCCAACTGGCAGAGCTGTTTCCCAAAATAAAAATCAATGTGTGTGGCTTCAAGTTTCAAATTGACCCGGCAGAGACTGGACACCGACCATCAACCCATCCCTAAGTGACAGTGGGTTAATGTCTTCTCTGCAATTGGAAGTGGAAGTAAAGATTTCTGATTTAGATATGATGTAGTCATGTTTAGTGTCAGTTCCAGCTATGGCAACCCATTTGTTGAAGTGTTTGCCGATGATGAGATTCCTCTCTATGTGGTCATGCCGCCCACATCCGCAGCAGTTTTGGACATACAACCCAAACCAAAGAGTGTTACAACCAGTGCCAGAATATCAATTGTAGTACGACGTTCGTTAGCTATGAAACCTTTGTCCGGTTCGTGACTACACCAACATTGATTGAGATGGTTCCGCCTCATCCTATTAATCTACTAATGATCAGTGAGCTTTATGTCTTTTTAATTAGATCCATTGAATAAATAATCATAAAAAGTACATCATGATTCGTTCAGGTGTGCTTTTTTATGTGAAAAATATTTTTCTGATGATGCTTCGAGAGGGGGAGAGATTGCCTGAAATAGATAGTGTGGGTTTATACAGTGGTGCCAAGGTGCTGCCAATCTGCTGCCATTTTGCGATTTTCGTGCAATCGCAGAAAGCAAAAAAGCCACCTTGCGGTGGCCTTTTCTTTTCCCTAACTCACTGTTTTATCAGTGAATTTTATATGGTGCCCAGGGCGGGACTTGAACCCGCACAGCCTTACAGCCGAGGGATTTTAAATCCCTTGTGTCTACCGATTTCACCACCTGGGCTGAATTTGGAGGCGCGTCCCGGAGTCGAACCGAGGTTAACGGATTTGCAATCCGCTGCATGGCCACTCTGCCAACGCGCCTTACTTATTCAGCTATTAAGTTACCAATCATTTATCCTAACTAGTAACTTGGAGCGGGAAACGAGACTCGAACTCGCGACCCCAACCTTGGCAAGGTTGTGCTCTACCAACTGAGCTATTCCCGCACCGCTTCGAACCGACTGATTTACTTATTTGTTTTCGTAAATCTCATGTGCCGTTCGATGCGTTGCATTCTACTTACTTCACGTATCGAGTCAACACAATTATTGTTAGGATGTGTTTGTTCGATGTTTTTTACGTCACTTCGATCAAGCTTCCCGCAAATCAGACCACGCCGCGCTGACATATTGAAACATTGACCAAAATGTTATCGCTGTAGCAACGTAAAGTAATATGAATCCACCTAGTTCGAATTCAAAATTAGGACGCCATAATAAGGTAATTAATGCCGCCATCTGTGCTGTCGTTTTTACCTTACCCATCCAGGAAACGGCAACGTTACTGCGTTTTCCTAATTCAGCCATCCATTCTCTGAGAGAAGAGATGATAATTTCACGTGCTATCATTGTTGCAGCGGGGAGTGTTATCCACCATGTATGATAATGCTCGGAAACTAATACTAATGCGGTGGCAACCATGATTTTGTCAGCGACAGGATCAAGAAATGCGCCAAAGCGGGTTGTTTGCTTCCAAAGGCGGGCGAGAAAACCGTCAAACCAGTCTGTCGCCGCAGCGACAACAAAAATTATGGCACAGACCATCGGCGCCCAATTGAATGGCAAGTAAAATGCCAGTACAAAAAATGGGATCAGGGCGATACGGAACAGAGTGAGCCATGTTGGTATATTTAATTGCATAGTGCTTCTTAACTATCTGGCTATAGTGGAATTTATAAGTATGGTGCATCAATGCACCTAGTGTTTCAATGCATTATGAATTTTTTCTGCTAATGCATAGGAAATAGTCGGTACTTTTGCGATCTCTTCGACACTTGCGTTGCGTAAAGGCTGTAACCCCCCCATATATTTCAGTAACATTTGCCGGCGTTTTGGACCAACACCGGCAATAGATTCTAACGTACTGGTTTTTCTCACTTTATCTCTCCGCTGGCGGTGCCCCGTTATCGCATGGTTATGTGATTCGTCACGGATATGTTGAATCACATGCAGGGCAGGTGAGTCCGGTGGTAATGCTATACCTTCACCTTCTGCCGCGAAAAATAGCGTTTCAAGCCCGGCTTTGCGATCACTTCCTTTGGCAACGCCTATCAACTGAGGGCGTGTTTTGTCCCATTCAACATCAAGAGACTGGAATACCTCTATTGCCTGAGCTAATTGCCCTTTTCCGCCATCAATGAAAATAATGTCGGGAATTTTTGATTCATCCCATGTCTTTCCGTATCGACGGCGCAATACTTGATTCATGGCAGCGTAATCATCACCGGGCGTAATGCCACTAATATTATAGCGCCGATATTCAGAACGTAGTGGGCCATTACTATCAAAGACAACACAAGATGCAACAGTTTGTTCCCCCATAGTGTGACTGATATCAAAACATTCCATTCTCTGAATTTTTGCCAACTTAACTAAATTAGCGAGAGATTCTAATCTTTGGTGAATGGTGGATTGTTGAGATAAGCGAGTAACTAAAGCTGTTGCTGCATTTGTCCGGGCGAGTTTCAGATAACGGGCCCTGTCTCCGCGAGGGCGGGTTTGAATATGAATTTTTCGACCGGATATTTCAGATAATGAATCAGATAAAATGTCTTTCTCTTGCAGAGCAAAATCCAGCAAAATTTCTGATGGCAAAGTCCGGTTTTGGCTGCCTTGTAAATAAAATTGACCAAGGAATGTCCGCACAATCTCGTCGGGTTTTGTCCCAGCCGGTATTTTAGGGTAATAACTTCGGCTCCCCAGTACTTTCCCCTGACGTATAAACAGGACATGCAGACAAGCCATGCCCGCTTCAAATGCAATGCTAATAACATCCAAATCGTCGTCTGTACCTGAAACAAATTGTCTCTCAGTGACCTGACGAACGGTTTGAATTTGATCGCGATATCTCGCAGCATCTTCAAATTTCAGTTGTTGGCTGGCTTCTTCCATTCGGCTAATCAATTTGGTTAAAACTTGCTGATCTTTGCCTGAAAGGAATAGGCGAATATAATCAACTTGCTGTTGATATTCTTCTTCACTTACCAGCCCATTAACGCAAGGCCCAAGACATCGGCCAATTTGATATTGAAGGCATGGTCGAGAGCGATTGCGGTAGATACTATCCTCACATTGCCGGATAGGAAAAAGTTTTTGCAGTAAGATTAATGATTCACGTACTGCATAAGAGCTTGGAAATGGGCCAAAGTATTCACCTTTAGCATGTTTAGCACCCCGATACATTGCCAGCCGTGGGTGTTTATCTGCGCTGAGAAAAATATAAGGATAAGATTTGTCATCTCGCAGTAAAACGTTATATCGGGGCTGATAAAGCTTGATGTAATTATGTTCCAATAGCAATGCTTCGGTTTCTGTATGTGTGACAGTCACATCTATTTGAGCAATGCTTCTGACCAGAGATTCGGTTTTACGGCTGACGACCTGCGCACGAAAATAACTGGAAAGCCGCTTTTTTAAATCTTTAGCTTTACCGACATAAATAACCGTTCCCAAGGTGTCATACATACGATAAACACCAGGCTGACTGGTTACTGTTTTTAAAAATACTTTTGAATCAAATTGTTCCGTCACTATTTAACAGACTCTCTGTGTCGAACAGCCCATAACGTATTGCCATATGTGTTAATTCTACATCACCGCCGATATTTAGTTTACTAAACATTCTATAGCGATAGCTATTGACGGTTTTTGGGCTGAGATTAAGTTGTTCAGAGATATCACTCACCTTTTGTCCCTTTGTGATCATCAGCATAATCTGTAATTCACGATCAGACAGGCAACTTAGTGGATTATCTGCCTGTGGGTTAATTTGGCTAAGGGCCATCTGCTGGGCAATATCGGGAGCGATATAGCGCTGTCCGGCATTAACAGTACGAATCGCATTGACCATATCCTGAGGAGTAGAGGCTTTACTGAGATACCCTCTGGCGCCCGCCTGCATCATCTTCATTGGCAATGGATTTTCAGTATAGATAGTCAGCATAATTACCCGGACATCGGGATGATAACGCAGGATTCTTTTTGTTGTCTCCAGGCCACCGATGCCTGGCATATTCATATCCATTAACACGATATCTACTTTATTCGTCCGGCACCATTTTATCGCGTCTTCACCACAATTGACTTCTCCTGTAACTGTTATCCCTTTCACGTCATCAAGAATACGTTTTACACCAACCCTGACCAATTCATGATCATCGACTAACAAAACATTTATCAAAAAAGTGTCTCCAACTGGCCCTATGCTCATACATGAGCTTTCATTGATATTGCTTGTGAATTAAATTTGTTTCGGAAGAGTTAACTTCAGTAAGCTATTTTTTGATTTTTAGTAAAAATTATATAAAACAATAGAATAGATAAATTATCCCAAAAACTCATCAGGAATGTGAATATTATACTTATATCTCTCAAAGACAAAAGAGAATTATCTTATATGGCGATATATATTATTTATTTACAACAGGAGCATCCTGAATATTCTGATTATAATAGAATTAATAACTGCATAAATAGTTATAAAATAAATAAATTTAACAATAAGTTAACATTTGTTTTTGTAGATCTATTTGTCAGGTGTATAAAAATAGGGGGCAAATTATGTGGTATAATTATTATTTTCATGACGTAATTAATACTTAAGTAGGTAACGACTATGAGTAAAATTGATTTGACTTCATCTTCCGATACCGAAGTTCTGGCAACAGAAGTGACATGTTTAAAAATGTTGTTGGCTTTGGTTCTTAAAACGATGGGGCAAGCTAATGCCGGGAAAGTTATACTGAATGTAGAGAGTGCTATTGCAGAAATGGACGATGAAAAACAGGCTAAGATATTTGAAAATACCGTTCAGCAGATAAAAGCGTTATATCGGCAGTAAAATAGGTTTCAGGGGCTGATGTTATTGCCCCTGTACATTTTCCTTTCGGCATATGTGAAAATGCTAAACGTTTATTTTTATAAGTATTAATTCTATGTGAAAGATATTGGTTATATTCTATATAGATATGAAATATAAGAATTTTTATTGCTTTTTATCATTGTTTTCGTTTGGTTAAATAACTCATAGTAATTAACAGTATATAGAGTATACTGAATGTAGTAGTCTGGTTTGGTATGTAAATATAGGAGGGTGCGTATGTACAAAACTATTTTAGTACCGGTAGATATTTCAGAAAATGAATTAACGAGTAAAGCCGTTAAGCATGCCCTGTCTTTAGCTAAAGAAACGGGTGCGAAGCTCCATATACTTCATGTATTGCCAATCTCATCGGCGATTGTTAATGCATATTCATTAGGATATGAGGAAATTAAGGATAAAGCGACAATTAAAGCAGAAGATAATTTAAGAATGCTGCTTGATACGATGGATCTTCCTGATGATAAGCTATCCTATTCCATTGCATTTGGTTCGCCAAGAGACGAAATAACAGAAACTGCTACAGAAATTAATGCTGATCTTATTGTTATTGGCTCAAGGAGGCCTAATATCACAACGCATTTATTAGGATCTAATGCAGCAGGAGTTGTCAAATACTCGAAAATATCTGTTTTGGTTATCAGGTAAGATAGCTGAAGCTTAAAGCCTATCCCAGTAGGTATCGTTGTTGAAAACGGTTCTTGTGAATAAACCGCGAATATGGACAGTGGATAATTGGATAAGCCATCGCAGGATGGCTTACCATTAGATAAAGCTGTTTTAGTAAATCTTGATCTGGCTTCATTTTCATTGAGATTGCATATGTCTGTGTAGAATTAACGAATTATACAGTAATTTGTTTGATTTAGTTAAACAACTCACAGCAAATGGTGGAATATTTCATATACTTATTGAAGTAGTTCAGTTTGGTATATAAATATAGGAGTGCATATGTACAAAACTATTTTAGTGCCGGTGGAAATCTCAGAAGATGAATTGACCGATAAAGCGATTGCACATGCAGAGTATTTGGCTAAATTGTCTGGTGCCAATATACATCTTTTTCATTCCATTCCTGATGTATCAAGATTTTCAGTTAGTTATAGTTATCATTATGACTTGATCAACTCTTTTTCCAAGAAATCTATTGCAAGGTCAGAAGAAGAACTGGCAAAAGTTGCTGAAAGAATAGACTTGCCAAAAGAGCGAGTCTCTTTCTCCGTCGCTTTTGGATCACCAAGGGACAAAGTATTGTCAACAGCAAATGAGGTTGAAGCCGATTTAATTATCATTGGTTCCAGGCGACCTAATATTTCGACTCATTTATTAGGTTCAAACGCTTCAGGAATTGTCGGGTATGCAAATATTTCAGTTTTGGTAGTCAGATGAGTTATTTATTTAGTAATGAAAAAGCTATCTTTTATATCGTACCCATTGTTTAATATATATTAAGCTATTCAATACTTATGTAATAATCCGGTGTCTATATTCTGCACCGGATTTTTATATTTTAAAAATAATGTTGAGATTATTCTGGAGATAATTGATTTTAAATGATCCATATTTTATCGAAAAGTTGATCCAGTACGGCAAATTCTGCATTGAATATTGTGCTTAAAGTGAATTTAGTATAAATATATCTAATCAATCAGCAGCTTATGCGGTTATGCTAAAAATAAGCGTGATTTTCATTTATTAGCTATAGTTAATTCCAGCAAGGTGACTCTATTCGATAACAGGGTGAGGATAAAATATGTTAAAAAAATTAACGGCTGAATTGCTTGGAACGTTCGTTCTGGTTTTTGGGGGATGCGGTAGTGCTGTATTAGCTGCTGGATTTCCTGAATTAGGTATTGGTTTTGTCGGTGTCGCTTTAGCATCTGGTTTAACCATTGTGGCGATGGTGTACGCAGTAGGGCATATTTCTGGTGGACATTTTAATCCTGCGGTGACAATTGGCCTTTGGGCGGGAGGGCGTTTTAGGGCCGCAGAAATTATTCCTTATGTTATTTCTCAAGTTATAGGCGGTATTCTTGCGGCGGCTGTGTTGTATGTTATTGCCAGTGGGCAGGCTGGTTTTGATGTGACAGCCAGTGGTTTTGCATCTAATGGTTATGGTGAGCATTCACCGGGTGGATTTTCACTTCAGTCAGCTATTGTTGCTGAAGTCGTTTTGACGGCTATTTTCCTGATTGTCATTATTGGTGTAACAGATAAACGAGCCTATGTGGGTTTTGCGCCATTAGCAATAGGTTTGGCGTTAACTTTAATTCACTTGGTCAGTATTCCTGTTACAAACACCTCAGTTAACCCTGCAAGAAGCACTGCTGTTGCTATATTCCAGAATACCTGGGCTTTAGAGCAGTTATGGCTATTCTGGGTTATGCCGATTATTGGCGGGATTGTGGGCGGTGTAATTTACAGGTTACTGCTTGCTGAAAAACAATGATTTTTACCGATGGAGTTACTTTGTTTTAAGGCCGCGCGATAGCGTGGTCTTTTTCATGCTGTTTCCAAATATATTGCCAGGATTGCAAATCGGATTTATTTGTCAGCGAGTGCTAGATCCCATTCTTCGTCATGTTAGATAGTCTTTCGTTTTAAAAGGAGTATTTAAGAAGAAATGCAAATAAACAATGTTTGTCTTATAGGTCGATTATGAGGCAACATAAAAGGGAGAGATCAAAATGATATTTTAAATAAATAGGGTATGTCATTGAAACAGAAAGTTAATTTTTGGGCGATTTATATTGGGTGTTTCAGTTTAATTGTTCCCTCATCTTCTTTTGCTGCTCCGGCTACATTTGAGCAAGCTAAAACTGAACTGCGTAACCATATCTATCATGATCAATTTAAATCAAAGACGGGAACATTGTATTGTGGCTGCCATTGGCAATGGACGGGGAAGAGTGGTGGGCGCGTCAATCTGTCTTCGTGTGGTTATCAAGTCAGGTCACAACAGAATCGGGACCGGGCTGAACGGATTGAATGGGAACATATTGTTCCTGCCTGGGTTTTTGGATATCAGCGGCAGTGTTGGCAAAAGGGAGGCAGGAAAAATTGTGTATCCTCAGATCCGGTTTTCAGGGCAATGGAATCTGATATGCATAATTTGTCTCCATCCATTGGCGAGGTTAACGGTGATCGCAGTAATTTCAGTTATGGAATGTTACCAAAGAATGAGCCGAATGATTATGGTGCTTGTACCAGTAAAGTCGATGCTAAATCTCGCACGTTCGAGCCGCGGGACGCAGTAAAAGGGCAAATTGCCCGGATCAATTTTTATATGCACGATCGTTATAATCTTTCTATGTCACGTCAGCAGCAGCAGTTATTCATAGCCTGGGATCGTCAATATCCACCAAATCAATGGGAACGGGAGAGGGATAACCGAATTGCCGGCATTATGGGGCATCATAATCCTTTTGTTACCGGTGAACGGAAATGGGAATTGTGGCATAAGAATTCAGCTATCGGTGTTTCACCAGCAGAGCAGAGAAAGGGGCAGGGAAAGAATAATCAAACAGATACCCAGAAAAAACGGGGGTCATCTGATTCGTCACATACAGGATTAATCAAAGGTAATAACAATAGCAAAATTTATCATTTCTCCCATTGTTCAGGATATAAAGCGATTTTGGAGAAGAATGCTATTTATTTTCAAACAGAAGTTGAAGCAAAAAATGCCGGCTTCCGATTGGCTGGAAACTGTAAGAGTACTTAACAAAACTGCGGAATTCTCCCTCCTAAATTTGGATAGATATCTACACAATCTTTTGTAGTTGAACTACGTTGTATAAGGCACCATATTGACGTACAATTAGAGTATTGTTTATACAATAGAGAACGTGAATCATGGGTATAGTTACAGAAAGAATCAATCTTCGTTTGCAGCATCAGGTGAAACAATCAATTGAACGTGCGGCGAGTCTTGAAGGTAAGACTGTGAGTAGTTTCATTTTGGCCTGTGCGTTGGCACAAGCTGAAAGAACTATTCACGAACATGAAGTGATGCGTTTGAATAATCAAGATTCAGAGGCATTTTTTAATGCGCTAGCTAATCCAGTCGATTTCAATGATAAATTGACCGCAGCTTTGTCAGAACATAGTCAAAGAGTCACCCATAAATGACGGATTGTCCAAAACTTATTATATCGGGGCTAAACAACCACCACGATAGAGCCAGTTTTCGTTGCGGAGTTCCCTTATTAGATGACTATATTCGAAAGCAAGCGAGGCAAGATGTTACACGTAGGATCAGCCGAGTATTTGTGGCAGCAGATGTCACTGAACCAAATAAAATCGTAGGTTATTACACGCTTTCAGCCTTGTCGATTGAGTTCAGTGAGCTGCCGCCGTATCTCTCTAAGAAACTGCCTCAACAACTTGTTCCCGGTGCATTATTGGGTAGATTAGCTGTTAACCAGACTACACAGCGGTGTGGAATTGGCCAAATGTTACTGGCTGACGCCATTAAACGTACACTAGTTATTACCGATATTGCGATTTATGCAATGGTAGTTGATGCTATTGAGGGAGCACAGGAATTCTATAAACAATATGGATTTTTACCACTTACTACAGGAAAAAACAGGTTGTTCCTTCCACTAAAGCCCATTTGAAAAAGAAAGCTATTTAGTTAACTTGAGACTATGAAAACGGTTATTAACCATATAAGTGGTTTTATTTCTTCCAAATGAAAGGTTAAAACCACCGGCTTTAGCTGCAATACTGTGTTGTACTGGAGGTGCAATATGGATTACAGATATGGCAGCCACACGGTATTTCAGATTGAATAGCATTTTGTGTGGGTAACGAAATACAGATATAAAGTGCTGACAGGAGACGTCGCGAGCTGAGTGCGTGAGTTAGAATGTCAGACATGCGAATCTTTTGAAATCAGGATACTATCTGGAAAAAACAAACCCCATTATTTTGAATGAAGTTTATCAGCGGTCTGAAATCCCTCGATTTTCATCGAGGGGTTTGTGTAGGAAAGACAGCGGATCTCGGGGATTATCTTGTTAAAACTGACAAATAAGAGCTGTATCAAGGCAATTTCGTTGATAATCATCCCAAAAACCTAGGGGATAATCCTCAATATCGCTTTTTGACAGCATTGGTTCTTGCCATCTAAATTGTTTGAACCCCGCTTTTTGGATCGCTGCTTGATACTGTTCACGACTCCAATGATACATAGTGAAAGGGCTGGGTGGTGTGGTAATAAATTCAGCTCTCACGAGCGTTGTGTCTTTCACGGGCTCTTTACTCAGAATTTTTATACAATAATTTTCATAATTCAATTTTTCTAATTGACAATCAGGTTCAACGGTATATGCAATGAGTTTACCGGAAGGCTTGAGATGAGCGGCAATAACACGGAACATAGTTTCAAGGTCTTCAATAGATTCTGCATGGCAGAATAACCAGGCTGCATTGACTATGTCAAATTTGCCAAATGACTCCATCTTGCAGACATTTCTTACGTGAAATTCGATATCGTCACCGTATTGTTGTGATTTGCTTTTCGCAATTGCTATCATGTTATCTGATATATCGACGCCAATGACTTTTGACGCACCACGATCTTTGTATTCTCGACTAAAAAGACCATATCCACAGGCTAAATCTAACACTGATTTCCCGTGTATATCTCCTGCCAGATCGAAGATAGTTCTGATTTCTACTTTGATATGTGCAGCAGCATCTGAAAAGCTCTCGTAAAGATGTGCAATAGGATCATATAAAGTGTTATCTTTCATGTTTTTTATCCTTAGCTAAAGGTCAAAGTACTTTATTTATCGAAGAGATATTATTTAGTATGAATTTAATAATTACTGAAGGTCTTTCTCTTATTATATATTAATGCTTTAGTGATGAATTAGATATGATTTTTTATATCGGTTAATTTTTGGATAAATATGAGAGGTAAATATAAAACATCTATAATATGTTTTGTGGAGCTATTACTCTTGTAATAATTATGCCGTGTCATTAGGTGTTGAAATGAGCGATAATTTATGAAGTAGCCCGGTGGTACGACTCATCCCATTTCAAAAAGGTATACCGCTTCCTCCAGAGAATACAGCAGCCAAAACCCAAAAGTGGAAAGCAGGTATACCTATTGATCACACCGTCAAGATTCCTGAAAAAATCTCCCGGCGTGATCTTTTGCCTATTATGACTGGCTGAAATTATGCACTAATCATAGCGCAAAGCTATCCATCACTTCATGGCGCAGCTCGTGATAACCTTCCTCATTAAAGCCATGTCTCCAGTAAGGGATAGCATACAGCTGGTGGCGTTCATAACCTTTTTCACGGCGAACATAGCGACGAAGCGCTTTTACCATTTTATCTTCACCGGCAAGCCAGAAAGTGACATCTTCTGTTGGTAATGACCAGGATTTGAACATGGATACCATCTTGTCGGTTACTTCAACACCGCCGGTAATCCAGTGGATTGTTATTCCCGCTGGTTTTTTCAACTCCTGAATATCTTGTTCACTTTCAATACGGATAATCACCTGCCCGGCAGCGTCCGGTTTCATTGTTTCCAATAGCGCCGCAATTGCCGGCAGGGAACTTGGGTCGCCGGCCATATAATAGTTGCTGACTTTTGGCAGTAGTGGATCAGGGCCTCCGGGGTTAGTGATGCCGATCCAGTCACCGATTTTGGCTCTGTGAGCAAACTCCACCGCCGGACCGCCATGGTCATGCAGTGCGAACTCAATATCGATCTCTTTTTGTTCGGCACGGAGAGCCCGAACAGTGTAAGCACGGGTAACCGGGCGCAGTTCTTTTGCCGGCCATATTGGGCCTTCTGGGGATAGAGTGGGTAAGATCGGTTTGGTCTGTCCCGGAAGAGGTAAAAATATTTTTACCAGCCCGCCTTCGCATTCAGTGGGATAAGTGTTCAGGTTTTCACTTTCGAAAGTAATGCTGCGCATATTGGGTGTTACGTCGAAAATTTTTTTTACCTGAACAAGCCTCGGTGGTGCAGGGCGGTAAATATTTTTCTCTTCAATTGTTTTATTCGCCACGTAAAATTCCTCTGGAAAATTTATCGAAGGTAATGATCTGATAAAGCAAAATGCAGTGTAACAGCAATTAACACAAATGCTAATCATTATCATTCAATAAATTGCACTGATGCCAGTAATTTGATTTATTTGTCTTTTTCAATCCAGTGATAATTGAATTTCTATTTCTGTACCACCATTTTTACGGTTTTTTATCTGTAATTGTCCACCGATAAGAGTGACTCTGTCTTGCATAATAGCCAGTCCAAATCTGTTTTTATCAATTGCATTTAGATCGATGCCTCGGCCATTGTCACTGACAACAGCAATGATTTTGTCATCAATAGGATAAATACGGATACTGATCCAGTTTGCATTGGAATGCTTGTAGCAATTGTTTAAACACTCCCGGATGATTTGTATTAAATGTTTACAGTAACTGTCAGGGATGTGCTGATGTGTCAGACGGTAATTGAATTCAATATTAAAGCCCTGACGATGGTTAAACTCATTAATCAACGTCTGTAAAGATTCTTGTAAATTACATTGAGGCTGCTCGTTCCTGAAGGTTGCTAATAATTCTCTTAGCTGGCGGTAAGCGATATTCAATTCATCCTTAATCATATTGAGCGAGGTTAAACTTTGCTTGGATAAGTTGTCACTACCGATATACAGGCAATTAACCTGAATCTTAAGGAAAGAGAGCGATTGGGCAATTGAATCGTGGAGTTCACGGGAAATAGCCGCCCTTTCTGCTGCCAAGATACTCTGATGGTGGCACTGGATTTGGTTTTCCCGTAACAGTTTATTCGTCATTAAGGCAACCACATTCTGAACCAGGCTTTTTTCATCGGGGGTCAGATCACTATTTCTGTGTGTTTTTATCCAGAGTGTCCCATAGTTATCAATATTATCATCCAGATTCCATCTCATAATCAGAGGCATATCGAAATAGGGGCACTGGTGGGGATTGCGGAAGAAATATTCTTGTTGCGATGGATAAAGGATGATTTTGGCTTCACAGAAAGGGATCAGGCGATTGAGATGAGAAAAAATCTCCTGTAGCTTTTCAGGAAGAAGTTTACAGTTTTGTAGTTTGAAATGGCTTTGACAGAGGAAATCCAAATGGCCATTTTTTTGTTTCAGTGCGTTAATTTCTGCTTTGTATCTTGAATGTTGCCATTCTTTGACAGGAACAGAATTATGCACTGCTTTTATCAGGAAATACACATTTGTAATGCTTAACATTATCAGCAACGGTAGAATTAAATCTTGAATAGACTGTTTGTTAATCAATAACAGTATAAAAAGTAAAAATAAATTTATAATAGAGTTGATTACAAACAACTTTTGGTTTGTGAAGATAGAGTTATTTGAACTTGTTTTCATCAGGTTAAGATTCCGTTCTGCGATACTGATGAAAACTTTAGCTCAATTTATTAAATAGTGTTAACAATTACTTTAATTTCATGCCTGCTGCTGTCATCAGAAGGCGAAATAGTGTGGAGACAGCAAAAAGAGTCATCACACTGCAAAGCCAGATTACCGCCATCCAGCCTATCCGTTTCCATACGGAAGGGCGTTGGATATTTTGATCAGTGGTAGCCTTGTTCATGGTTCACTTTCCCCCGGAAAACGTAGTAGCTCCAATAGGTATAAACCAGGATCACTGGGATGATCAGCAGGGCGCCAACCAGCATAAAACCTAAACTTTGTTGTGGTGCTGCGGCGGCTTCATAGCTGATCGCTGGTGGGATCAGGTTAGGCCAGATACTGATACCCAATCCGCTGTAGCCAAGGAAAACCAGCAACAGCGCTAACAGAAATGGTGTGTAATGGGTTTTGTGTTTGATGGAGCGCAGCAGTTTCCAGCCGGACCATACCACTAACAGCGGTACAGGGAGGAAGAACAATAAATTAGGTAAACTGAACCAACGTTCTGCAATTGCCGGATGGATTAATGGTGTCCACAAACTGATAATGGCGATGACAGCTAGCATCAGAAAAATGAGTGGGCGGGCTACACGGTACATCGCCTGTTGCAGATGGCCTTCAGTTTTCATAATCAGCCAGCCGCAGCCTAACAGGGCGTAAGCAACGATAAGCCCAAAGCCACAGAACAGCGGGAACGGTGAGAACCAGTCAAAATAGCCACCCGCATAAGCCCGGTTTTCAACAGGGAACCCCTGAATAAAGGCACCAACTACAATCCCCTGAACGAAGGTGGCAATCACAGAACCACCGATAAAGGCTTTATCCCAGATATGACGATGCTCAGGCGTGGATTTGAAACGAAACTCAAAGGCGACGCCACGAAATATCAGGCCAAATAACATTAATGTCAGGGGGATGGTCAACGCGTCAAGGATAACAGCATAAGCCAGAGGAAAAGCACCGAATAAACCCGCACCCCCAAGTACCAGCCAGGTTTCGTTACCATCCCAGACGGGGGCGACACTGTTCATCATTAAATCACGGTCGCTGTCGCTTTTAACCGTGGGATAGAGCAGCCCAATCCCAAGATCAAAACCATCCATGACAATGTACATCATGGTGCTGAACACAATGATGATGAACCAGATTAACGGCAGATCAATACCCATTTTCTAACTCCTTTTTGGGGCCTTTGCGGATAAGTTTCATCATATAGGCGTAACCCACACCAAATACCGAGCTATAAACCACGATAAACAGCAACAGGCTGATGCTCATATGGATTTCACCGTGTGCGGATACAGCGTCTTTAGTGCGTAACAGACCATAAACCACCCATGGTTGACGGCCTATTTCTGTGGTAAACCAGCCGGCAAGAATGGCGATCAGGCCGGAAGGTGCCATCAAAAATATAAAACGCAGGAAGGGTTTTGATTGGTAAAGCCGTTGATTATAACGTAACCAGAGTCCCCAGCAACCGGCAATGATCATCAGCATACCCAGGCCGACCATCACTCTGAATGACCAGAAAACCATCAGGGCATTTGGTCTGTCTTCCGGTGGAAACTCTTTAAGAGCAGGAACCTGTTTATCGATGCTGTGAGTCAAAATCAGGCTGGCGAGATATGGGATCTCCACGGCATAACGCGTCTCTTCCCGTTCCATATCAGGAATACCAAACAGGATCAGCGGAGTCGCTTCGCCGGGACGATTTTCCCAATGGCCTTCCATTGCCGCGACTTTAGCGGGTTGATGCTTGAGTGTGTTAAGACCGTGAGCATCACCAATCAACGCCTGCAAAGGCGCAATAATCAGGATCATCCACATCGACATGGAGAGCATTTTTTTCATTGCTGTCGAGTCATTGCCTTTTAATAAATGCCATGCCGCTGAAGCTGCAACAAAGAATGCTGAGGCAAGGAATGCCGCAGTACACATGTGAGCCAGACGGTATGGAAAGGAGGGATTGAATATGACTGCGAGCCAGTCGACGGGGACGACCTGATTATTGATAATTTCATGGCCTTGTGGGGTTTGCATCCAGCTGTTGGAGGCCAGTATCCAAAAGGTGGATATTAGAGTACCTAGCGCAACCATACAGGTGGCGAAAAAATGTAACTTCTCACCCACACGGTTCCAGCCAAATAGCATCACGCCAAGAAAGCCCGCTTCAAGAAAGAACGCGGTCAGCACTTCGTAAGTCAGCAAGGGGCCAGTGATCGAACCGGCAAACTCGGAGAAAAAACTCCAGTTGGTGCCGAATTGATAAGCCATAACCAGGCCGGAAACCACGCCCATGCCGAAGTTAACGGCAAAAATTTTCGACCAGAAGTGATATAACTCTTTGTAATCACTATGACGGGTTTTTAGCCATAATCCTTCCAGTACCGCTAAAAAACTCGCCAGCCCAATCGTGATTGCTGGAAAGATAATGTGAAAGGAGACAGTAAAAGCGAACTGAATTCTGGCCAGTTCCAGGGCACTTAAACCAAACATAGTGACCTCTTATTTTTAGTTTGAATAAAGGCAGGAAAAGTATGTGGGTAAGTAGAGCATGAAAAAAATAACTATAATAGTGACAATTTTCTGTATATTAACTATAACAGTTTCCACGGAGGTCTGAACTTATGACGCGTTATGAACAATTTGCCAAACAAATCCTGCAACATATTGAAGATGGTACTTGGTTGGTAGGCGATAGATTACCTTCTCTGAGAGAATCAGTGAAATTATCGGGTTTGAGTTTGATGACGGTTGTTCAGTCGTATCAGTTATTGGAAAGTCAGGGATGGATAGCTTCCCGGCCTCAGTCTGGTTATTATGTCACCAAGCGTTTACAACCATTTGCGGCGGTGAAAGGGGGAAAGCGATTACATCTGAGCGAAAGCGTGGAAATAAGCGCTTCTATTTTTGATGTATTACAAGCGTGCAAAGATCCCTCGATTATTCCTTTTGGTTCAGCATTCCCGGATCCATCCTTATTGATTCAGCCTAAACTTACCAAAGCGTTAGCGGCAGTCGCCAGGCGAATTGCGCCGCATAGCTCTTTAGCTAACTTACCACCGGGTAACGATAAGTTACGCCGTAATATATCGCGCCGCTACGCGATGCATGGTATTCATGTTTCTCCTGATGAAATTGTCATTACCGCCGGTGCGATGGAATCATTAAGTTTCAGTTTGCAGTCAGTGACTGAGCCGGGTGATTGGGTGGTCATTGAATCACCGGCTTTCTATGGTGCTTTGCAGGCAATTGAACGTTTACGCTTAAAAGCGGTGGCAATAAAAACCGATCCGCAAAACGGTATTGATTTAGATGCGTTGGAGGAGGTGCTGCAAAAATATCCGGTAAAAGCCTGCTGGTTAATGACTCACTTCCAGAATCCATTGGGCGGAACGATGTCTGCCGAAAATAAATTACGATTGGTGAATATCCTTAACAGTAACCAAATAGTACTGATTGAAGATGATGTGTATGGTGAACTCTATTTCGATCAGCAACGGCCTGTACCGGCGAAAGGGTTGGACAGTGAAAGCAACTTTATGCATTGTTCTTCGTTTTCTAAATGTCTGGCGCCCGGATTCCGGGTGGGGTGGGTCGCGGCAGGAAAGCACGCCAGAAAAATCCAGCAGTTACAAATGATGAGTACCGTTTCTGCCAGCATGCCGACACAACTGGCTATTGCCGATTATCTAGCCGAAGGGGGATACGATAAACATTTGCGCCGTCTTCGCCGTATATTGGAACAGCGTCAACACCAAATGCTACGGGCGATTGGTGACTATATGCCTGCATCAGTGAAAGTGAATCGCCCGAAAGGCGGGTATTTCCTCTGGCTGGAATTTGAGCCACTGTTCAGTGCCGAGCGGCTTTATCAACTGGCGTTGGCGGAAGGGATCAGTATTGCGCCTGGCAGTATGTTTTGTACCAGCCAACAGTTTAACCATGCCTTTCGTCTTAATGCCTCTTTTGATTGGAATGAGGAAATGGAACGTGCTATGCAGACTTTAGGCCATCTTTGCCATACTTTAATTGGCTGAATGTGGATAATAACTATAACACATTGGTCAGGGTGAAACTTAGTTCAAGCGCTACAGAGGAAGGAGCAAGCCACATATAGAGTGCTTAAATAGAAAAAATCAGGTATATCCCTTTGACATATTTCTCCTGGTGCTTATTATGGATATATAAGAAGTATATTCCTATGGAGGAGGATCTTATGGCGCAAACAACAGTATTTAAAAGTAACCGTTCTCAAGCAGTCCGACTTCCCAAAGCTGTAGCTCTACCGGAAGAAGTGAAACGGGTTGATGTGGTGGCTGTGGGGCGTACCCGTATAATCACGCCCGCTGGTGAGTCTTGGGACAGTTGGTTTGACGGTCCTGGTGTGACTGCCGATTTTATGGCAGAACGTGAGCAGCCGCCAGTGCAAGAGCGTGAGGGGCTCTGATGCTGAAATACATGCTTGATACTTGTATCTGTATCTACACTTTCAATAACCGGCCCCAGAAGGTGCGTGAAGCTTTTTTGCGCCATCATGGTCAACTGTGTATCAGTACTGTGACATTAATGGAACTGGTGAAAGGGGCGGAGAAATCAGGAAATCCAGAGGCCAATATGAAGTTAATTGAGGAGTTTGCTGCCAGGTTGGAGGTGCTGAATTTCGATAGTAAGGCTGCTGTGCACTCAGGTCAAGTCATTGCAGAGCTTGAGCGCAATGGTTTGTGCATTGGGGCTTATGACAACCAGATAGCAGGACATGCCAGAAGCCAAGGACTGATTATCGTCACCAATAATGTGCGTGAATTTGAGCGAGTTTCTGGTCTTCGCGTGGAGAACTGGACCAACTAAGGGGGTAATTACTGTATTTATTGCTTGTTTTAATAAAGTGTTTTATATCAGAGATATTCATCATGGTGTCCACGATGAATTTGCGGACACCATTTTGTCAGTTATTTCACTATATCAACTTATTCTATACAACGTGCCCTTACTTCTTTTCTTTCTTCCTGGTTGTCATATTGTTAATCCAATCTTCTAATGTTTCCTTCTGCGCTTTCTCGAATGCGGGCCGCGCGTTTCTCCATGCTTCGTAACTCAGTTGATATTCTGCTTGCGGTAGAAGGTAAGTAGATTGAAATTCGATAGTGCCTTTATTATCTTCTAAAGCGATTATTGAAAATTCAGACCAATATAAGAAGCATGATACACCTCTTGGCGATGTGGCAAGCACGTTTTGTACGAAATTAGATCGAGTCTGCTTTTTACCCGCATATGATAACGCAGCGAGAGCCAGTTGTCTCAAGGGGGTTCTCATCTGGTCTCTCTCCAGATAAGTTAAACCTTGGAAGCTTTCCAGGAAAGAGTTGATCAAAACATCCAGATTACGGCTTTTTTGGACAACATTTTGTACGCTTTTTGATATTAAGGAAAGGATCGGTACACCCGATAATTCTTTTGTAAATGCAAAGAAGTGTTCTTTATTGCCTTTGCCTTCAGGATCTAACGCATTATAACCTGAAACTGCACGACATATATTCACTATAGTTTGCAGACCTTCGGTAACGCTTACCGGATACTTATATGATGTAGCAGATTGATTTGCCAGGAGTATATAATTTTCTGTCGCTGCGGCATTAGCTGGGCTTTGTACTTTGGAATAATCTTCAAGATCGGAAATATCTGTGAAAATGTTATCTGAGCGTTGCCAATCTTTCAGCAACCTTGTTCCTCCTTTCTCAATATGTTCCATCCATTCTTGTGTTTTTTTTACTGCGTAATCAGGATTGCTTAAGATATTTTCCATGATTTTTGTCCTTTATAGGTTTATTAAACTAGATATTGAATGTTAAAATACTGTTGAAAATAAGGAACGATATTGAGTCCTATTTGCAACAATGCCTATGTAAACTTATTTTTTATCTTAAAATTTTTCGTTAATAGATTTCAAACGATTAATAAACACACTTTCCTATGAGCCAATTATATCTATAAGTGAACGTTTTTCATTATAAAATATTGATGATGGATAGTATGTAATTTAATTTATTTCTCATTGATAAATGATTGTTCATGTGGCGTTTTTATATTAGTATAAAAACGCCATTTGTAAAATTTTCTCTCTGGAAATTAATCTTATAAGATTAATTCATATTGTATAGTTGAACGATATATTTTCATATGCACTGATGGTATATCTCATTCATTATATTATTGTTATCTATTTTTATTGGAAACTAGTCATTCTATGTGATAACTATGATTAATGGTGGAAATTTATTTAAAATATTCTCGAAAGTATGTTTTTAATAATTCCGTTGATCTGGATCAATTAATCTATTTATAAAAATATTTTAATTTATGTTTTTAGTCTGGTTGTCATGCAGTCAATTAAATATTCGATTGATATTTTATTTTCTTTCTCGAATGCCGGTTTTACATTTTCCCATGATGCTTGGCTGAGATTATATTCTGCCTGTGAAAGTTTATAACTGGATGTGAATTTTATAGTACCTTTATTATTCACTCTCTTTATTGTTAACACAGATGAATACAATACAAGTGAAGCGCCATTTGGGGGTTTAGTAAGAGCGTATTGTACGAAATTAGATTGTCTTTCTTTCTCATCAGCATATGATAAAGCAGTATTAGCCAGCGCTTTTAGATAGATTTTGATTGTAATTTTATCCTGAGGAGAGAGTCCTTTAAAGGCTTGGACAAAAGAATCTATTAGGATATCGGTATTATGGCTTTGTTGAATCACAATACTTGAGTCTGCCCACAATAAAGAGAGAAATGGAATATTTGCTATTTCTTTTGTGAATGCAATGAACTTTTTCGCATTGCCATTACCTTCTGGCTTTAAAGGGTCATAACCTGAAGCTATCCGACATAAGTTGATGATAGTTTGCAAACCCTCAGTGACGCTTACTGGGTATTTATATGATGTAGCAGATTTCTTTGCAAATATTGAATATTCATTTGTTACTGCTACACTGGCTGGGCTTTGCACGTTAGAAAGATTTTCAGGTGCCGGGGAATGAGAAAAAATGTTATCGGGGTATTCCTGTGTTTTCAGGTATCTTAGTTTTCCTTGTTTAATATACTCCAGCCACTCTTGAGCCTTTTTAAATTCATAGTCAGAGCTGGTGAATATATTCTTCATGATTATTTTCCTTATAAGTTTATTTAATTAACTATTGAATATTTACTTTTAATCCAGGTTAATTCTGTCTTCAGGAAATATAATTTATTTTAGATCAATAAGATATGGTTTTATTTTGTATGATAAATATTTTTTCTGAAAACTGGTAATATCTATGTCAATTGATAGAAATTGCGTCTATTATATTTCCATAATAGTTTAAAAATACAGTATGTAAAGCTTGTTATCATGAAATTTGTTTTTTAGAGTATTTTATAAAAATAACTCTTTATTATACAACTGGATATGTATTTATATCTGCTAATAATTTATTTTATTATCAATTATATATTGATTTGTTTTTTATTTATATTGATTTTAAATGAATAATTACGAGTGAAGATTGTTGTTGATTATATTATCGTCTTGGTTAAAATGTTTTTTGTCGTTTGGTTTATCTTGTTTTATTGTTATTAGAGATGAAAGGTAGGATAGCGATAATAACGAAATTTAAGAACTTATATTAATCAAGGAAAAGTCGGAGATAAATAAAAAACGATTTCGATTTTGCCGGAAATTTGAAGCGCCTTCTGAAATAACAGAAGGCTTTAAATTAAATTTGGATAAGTTCAACAGTGATGGATTTCAGGCAGACTTTCCAGTTAGTAAGCAAAATTTGCATTCAATTAATTGTGATAAGGGGATTAAGGCACTTATTCATCAGCATCGTCCGATTGCGTTGCTGGAAGGGATGGTTTGTTACACCGACGCCGTCAAGCTACAATTGAGTTGCTGGCTACGGTTGATTGGTTACTGACACGCGAAAACTGCCCGCCAACACTGATGTCCGTGAAAGAGGGATTACACTATTGGCCTGCCGGTGAAAGGTGGGCTAATCGAAGATTGAAAATAAAAATCCACGCAACTGCGTGGATTTTAAGTGTTTTTCTGATCCTCATGAAATATCGTGAGATGTCATGAGACAGAAAAAAATATTTAGACATTAAACAAGAAGTTCATCACATCGCCATCTTTAACGATATAATCCTTACCTTCTGAACGCATTTTACCGGCTTCTTTTGCGCCTTGTTCGCCTTTATAAGTGATGAAATCTTCAAAAGCGATAGTTTGCGCACGGATAAAACCTTTTTCGAAATCAGTGTGGATCTTACCGGCAGCCTGCGGTGCGGTTGCGCCTACAGGGATTGTCCATGCCCGGACTTCTTTCACACCGGCGGTGAAGTAAGTTTGCAGATTCAATAACTGATAACCAGCACGGATAACGCGGTTTAAACCGGGTTCTTCCAGACCAAGTTCAGCCATAAACTCTTCGCGTTCGTCATCTTCCAGCTCTGCGATATCGGATTCTACCGCAGCACAAACAGGGACGACCACCGATCCCTCTTGTTCTGCGATTGCACGAACAATATCCAGATGAGGATTATTTTCAAAACCCTCTTCGTTGACATTAGCAATGTACATCGTGGGTTTCAGCGTCAGGAAACTCAAGTAGCGGATAGCGGCTTTCTCTTCGGCACTGAGATCCAATGCCCGCAGCATACCGGCTTGTTCCAGATGCGGTAGGCATTTTTCCAGCGCTTCCAGTTCAGCTTTGGCATCTTTATCGCCACCTTTGGCTTTTTTCTGGACGCGATGAATGGCTCGCTCACAAGTATCCAGATCGGAAAGTGCCAGTTCTGTATTGATGATCTCAATATCCGCGGCAGGGTCAACCTGACCGGAAACGTGAATGATATTGTCGTTGACGAAGCAACGCACAACATGGCCGATAGCTTCTGTTTCACGAATATTAGTCAGAAACTGGTTGCCCAGACCTTCACCTTTTGATGCGCCTTTCACCAGACCAGCAATATCGACGAATTCCATTGTGGTAGGCAGGATACGTTGAGGTTTTACAATTTGCGCCAATTGCTCAAGCCGTGGATCGGGCATAGGTACTACACCGGTATTTGGTTCAATGGTGCAGAACGGGAAGTTTGCTGCTTCGATACCTGCTTTGGTCAGCGCATTGAATAATGTTGATTTTCCGACGTTAGGCAAGCCAACGATACCGCATTTGAATCCCATAAATTTTCACCTTAAATTACTTATAAATCAAAAGGCTGGGGTAGCCTTTATGATGTCAGAAAAAATTGGCGCCATTATACACGGAATGGCGAGCTATCACGATCCCGCAAATAGGATTTATCTATTCTGTGTCGTCAGGCACTGGCTTTGAAGCTGTGCAATCGGTTGATCGCTTTATCCATATCTTGTTTCATCAGAATATCAGTGCAGCGCAGAGCTTCATCAATCGCGTCATCAATCAGCTTTTGTTCACTGGCTGGTGGTTTTCCCAGCACAAAGCCAATAACTTTATTTTTATCGCCTGGATGACCGATACCAATACGTAAGCGATAGAAGTTAGGATTATTGCCAAATTTGTTTTGAATATCTTTCAAACCATTATGGCCGCCATGACTTCCGCCCAGCTTCATTTTTGCCACTCCCGGCGGTAAATCGAGTTCATCATGGGCCACCAGAATTTCATCTGGTTGGATACGGTAAAAGGAGGTGATGGCTGCAACAGATTTACCACTGAGATTCATAAATGTCGTTGGGACTAACAGACGAATATCATGACCGCACATATTAATCCGGGCAGTGTAACCGAAAAATTTACTCTCTTCTTTCAGTGATTGATTGTGGCTCCGAGCGAGTAGATCAACATACCAGGCTCCGGCATTGTGTCTGGTTTGGGCATATTCAGCACCGGGATTAGCCAGACCGACGATTAATTTTATGTTACTCACTATTTTTCTTCACTTTTGGCAGTAAAACAAAAAGAAGAATAGTTTACCTGTCGGGGGCTACAAGTACAAAATTCAGTTTGAAAGCTTGGAAATATTGTTACGAAAATTTTCGAGAGGAAATTGGAAGGAGAAAAGTCATTTACAGATATTAAGCACAAATAGTTTTGATATCTGTTTGGTTTGAAAATATTAAATTTTTTATTATTGCCAGTGGTACAAAAATAGTTAACTACCTAAGTCATAAGAAAGTTTTATTATTGTTTTTTCGAGATAGACTATAATTGAAATAAATTATGTAGAACGATTTTTACGATAATCCAACATGTTGATTATGAAATGATGTTTTTTTAATTTTAGGAGGATGTATGAGTCAAAAAAATGATTTTAAAGCTTTTTCTATTAGTAATAATGCTAATGTGGTGAGTCAGGAAAGATATGAAGAAAGTAAGGATTTGCTGACTGGATTTCCACCAGAAAATATTACTACTCATTTACTAAACAAGGTATTACGTCAGTCATCGACAATAGCATCTGTTGTAGCCAATTTTATCGCAACATATTCCGGCAATGATGTTCTGGATGATGGGGATATAGCTAAACTTATTGTTCAATTAAATAGAGCATTAGAACAAAAAATTGCAATAGAAGTACCTAGTGCTTCATTAACACAAAAAGGTGTTACTCAGCTCACAGATAAAATAGGTAATAGTCATACTCTCGCGGTAACGCAGAAGCTTGTTTCTGATGTAAATGATAACGCTAATAACCGATTGGCAAAAAATCAAAATGGCGCAGATATTCCTGATAAAAACGCGTTTGTGAAAAACCTCGGCTTATCGGAAACGGTAGCGTTAGCAAAAAATGCGGTATCGGCCAATGGTGGAAATTATCCACAGTATTTTAGGTTTAAACAGGTTGAAACACTGCCCACTGAACGTAATGCGACTATGTTAGTTTCTTTGCAGGGTGCTAAACCGACAAGTGAAATAGTCGCGTTTACGCTTTACAATTGGTATGACAATTATATTAAAACCGGTATTGTGCGTGGCAGTAGCGTCGATACTTACGGATATACGATAGATATTAATGGTAAACGAGTTTTTTCTGTTTCTCCTGCGGGTCAGATTGAAGCCGCGTCAGCGAATATAAAGGGGAATGCCGGAGTTTTTAATATAACTCATGACACGGGTAAACATGCATATTGTCAGTTTATTGAAGGGGCAAAAAGAACGGCTTATGTTGGATTTCCAGGTGACGGGTCATCGGATTTTGATATTTGTAACGAAAAAAAATCTAGCAAATTAACAATCGGTGGTGAGTTGGCTGCATATATTAATAATAATCGGGTCTTTTCTGTTTCTCCTGCGGGTCGAATTGAAGCCGCATCGGCAAATTTAAAGGGGGGTGCGGGTATTTTTAACATAATATACGATACAGGCGGACATGCATATTTGCAGTTTTATGAGGGGGCAACAAGAACGGCATTCGTTGGATTTCCGATTGGCGGGTCATCGGATTTTGATATTTGCAATGAAAAAAAATATGGCAGGCTGACAGTTGGCGAGAAGTTGAGATATAACGGTAACCCTATTGCCGTTTTTAATGATAATTGTATCGCCGATACTAACGGTAATCTTAGAGTATCCAGCCCCGTAGTGAGTATTTATCCAGACGGAACTTATAAGCTAACTCGCGAAGCGGAAGGGATGATTGTTAAGCGGATAGAGACCGGGAAATATCGCATCAGCGGCTGTAACGGTTTTGCTAAAGATGGAGCATGGGGAATTCACGGTGGTACCATCGTCCCGGCAGACAGCAACGGGTTAAATCTTATTTGGGTTTATGAATCGGTAGACACATCCAACGGCGATATAACCATCGAATGTTATCATCGTCAAAATACCGATGCGCCGATATTTGCCCAAAATAAGCGCGTCAAAAGTATTAACGGTGATGGGGAAGTCATTTATTACAATGATGGTGAGTTATGCGACATCCCTGATGGACGAGTACTCAATGTTCGGGTACAACTACCGGAAAAACCACAAGAATAATGTAATCGGGGACACATGGTCCTTTGTTATACGTTGTTATCCGCACTCTCTGTCCTCATTATTTCAACAGCCTTAAAAAGCTGAGTTATTTACTGGGTTCACAGAGAGTCGGCCTTAACTGTCAGTACATCAACGTATTAATCACTCTAAATAGCTTTCCATAATACCGATACACCTATGCCTTTTGTTTTCTTTTTAAGCAATGTTGGTTCTGTAGCCTATCTCACTGATTCTACGGACTGCTTGGATGAAAAGACTGTATGTCTTAGTACACAAGGGCTGGTTGGAGATGGAGCATAATTATGAAAACTTATTTAGACAGTAAATTTAACTAATTGAGCTTTTATCTAATAGAAAACGCGGCAAAAAGTGATTTAACCAATTACCCTAATCTTGATCCCAAAAATATTGTGACTATATATGGTATACTTAGATATAAATTCTATGCTAAGACATCTATCGGTGCTTTTATTGTAGACGATAATATTACCGATAAAAATGGATATTTTAGCTTTAGAATTTATTCTAGTTACATTGGATCTTCGTATCGTTATGAACCACCCAAAATTAAATATTCATCGATTGGTATAGGTTGCCTGGGTGATCGGATACATCGTGGAATATCGATAATGTTAAACTCATAACTATATTGGACGCTGGATATTTGGGAGATACTGATTGCGTAGTTTATTATTGAATAAAAATATATAACCTAAATTGAATTTCACAACTATCATTGTTATATATCAATATTACAGCTAAAACCTGAACTTTTTTTAATGAGGTTCAGGTTATCTAAGTTATTATTTTTATCATGTTATTTCTCACCATAAATAGGGAATTGCAATTAAATCTTTGTTAGTTGTGATCGTGTCCGCAATGACCTTTTAGCAAATAGGGCTATACTCTATAGTGTAAGTAAACATAAGTTTTTGACTTTAGGTTCTTAGTGTGCACGAAGAGTGTTGGAGGTAACAAATGAAACGTCAAAGTGCCTTCATAGTCGGTAATGTATTAATGGGTATTGGTATGTTGACCATTATTAGCAGCCTGGCTTATACATTACTGCCCCATATCTTCGGTTTTGGCTGGCCTGAGTTTTTATCTGAAGCAGCGCTATTGGGAGTTTTTATTGGTGCTCTTGTTTGGTTAGCTGGTGCCGGTGTGGGAGGCCGGGAAGGTGTGGCAGATCGCTACTGGTGGTTAAGAAACTATGATGAGCGTTATCGTCGTGGTGATCATCGGTATCCATAACAAAAACAGTGTTAGTTAGAATTCTTGCTAATGGAGATATATGATTATGTCTCTGGATAAGCAAAAAACCCGTTGAAGCTTTTGACAACGGGTTTTTTCTTATAAGGCGATTATGGATGAAACTTAGTGTTCAAACATTGCAGAGATTGACTCTTCATTACTGATGCGGCGGATCGCTTCAGCTAACATACCGGATAAAGTCAGAGTGCGAACCTTGTTCAGTGCCTTGATCTCAGCAGACAATGGGATGGTGTCACAGACAATGACTTCATCAATCACCGAGTTTTTGATGTTGTCCACTGCGTTGCCGGAGAAAATCGGGTGAGTTGCATAGGCAAATACACGTTTGGCTCCACGTTCTTTCAATGCTTCAGCCGCTTTGCATAATGTACCGCCGGTATCAATCATGTCATCGACCAGTACGCAGTCGCGACCAGCAACATCACCAATGATGTGCATCACCTGAGAAACGTTAGCGCGTGGCCGGCGTTTATCAATGATAGCCATATCTGTGTCATTCAGCAGTTTAGCGATAGCGCGGGCGCGGACTACACCACCAATATCCGGGGAAACGACGATAGGGTTTTCCAATTCTTGCTGCAACATATCTTCCAGCAGAATCGGGCTGCCAAATACGTTATCAACCGGAACGTCAAAGAAACCTTGGATCTGTTCAGCATGCAGATCAACTGTCAATACGCGGTCTACGCCGACACTGGACAGGAAGTCTGCGACAACTTTTGCGGTAATCGGCACACGGGCTGAACGGACCCGGCGGTCCTGACGGGCATAACCGAAGTAAGGGATGACTGCGGTAATACGTCCGGCGGAGGCACGGCGCAGTGCATCAACCATAACGACCAATTCCATTAAGTTGTCGTTGGTCGGTGCACAAGTGGACTGGATGATGAAAATATCACCACCGCGTACATTTTCGTTAATTTGTACGCTGACTTCACCGTCGCTGAAACGACCGACAGCAGCGTCTCCAAGATTGGTGTACAGGCGGTTGGCAACACGTTGTGCTAGTTCCGGGATGGCGTTACCAGCAAAAAGCTTCATATCGGGCACGAGAAAAACCTCAGGCTTGCGTCCAGAGAGATATTGTTGACCAATGCTCAGATGAACGATATCTATTCATTGGTTCAATAACCGGGTATCCCAGAGCGGAAACTGTGCAAAGGTGAATTGTTGACGCCACGCGCAACAAAACCATGCAACCACTCAGGGGCTTGATTTAACACCTTACGGGCCGATGCTTCTGATTCGAATTCACCGAATACACATGCACCGGTCCCTGTCAGGCGTGACGGCGCGTATTCTAGCAGCCATGAAAGAAGCTGTTCAACCTTACGAAAACGTTTTCTTACAAGAGATTCGCAATCATTTGCGTACGGAGCCTGTAATAATGCGGCCAGAGAGCGAATTGGTGTATCACGTTTTAATTCCGGATCTGTGAAGACACGCAGAGTTGGGATCTCAATCCCAGGGTGAGCAACCAGATACCACTTCTCTTCCGGCTTTGCTATATGCAGGATTTCACCAATACCTTCTGCAAATGCGGCGTGGCCTTTAATAAAGACTGGCACATCAGCACCAAGGCTGACGCCGAGGGTTGCCAGTGTCTCGTCTGTGAGGCTGGTTTGCCAGTGGTCATTCAGGGCTACCAGTACGGTAGCGGCATTCGATGAACCTCCGCCTAACCCACCGCCCATAGGCAGACGCTTGTTGATACAGATATCTGCACCTTGATGAGTAATGCCGGTACCGTGTTGATGGCTGTAGGATTGCAACAGACGTGCCGCGCGAACAATTAGGTTATTATCATGCTCTACGCCTTCTACCGGCGTCAGTAAACGGATTTCATTATCCTGACGTGGGGTGATGGTAATTTCATCACCATAATCCAGAAACTGAAACAAGGTTTGTAACTGGTGATAACCATCAGCGCGGCGACCGGTGATATAGAGAAACAGGTTAAGTTTTGCGGGTGAAGGCCAGGTCAGCGTCATTATTTTGTGGTCCAGTTATCCATTTTCAGCTTAATGCGGCGATCGCCCTGAGTCAGTTCAAGACGGTCAGGAAGAGAGGGGGTTGTGGCAGTATCGTAAGATTGATAATTAACCTGCCATGTTGCGCCATGTTGTTGATAGTTTAAAGTTTTCAACAGATAGTTAGCATCCAGCTTGAAGTCTTTTGCGTCACCAGGAAGACCGGTTATCCAATGTCGCAGATTATCCAGTGGAATATCCATATCGGTGAGTTGATAAATGATCTCTTCAGGATTATCACTGAAATATTTTTTACCCTGGTTATCGGTTAATTGCGTCATACCGGGCTGAACGATCAGCTCTAATTCAGTGCTGCCCAGTGGGTTTGTCAATAATAAACGGTAGCGCTCAGGGTTATATTGTTGCCAGAAAAAGCGGGCATAAACTTTCTTTTCATTAGCCAAATAGGCAAAAGATCCACGGGTCTGGTATTGGTTCAATTGCTGTAGTTGTTGTGTGTGTGCCCGCCACTGCGGGGAATCTGCCGAACTGTATCCACCGGGTTGCGTTAATGTACAGGCGGTCAACAGCACGCAAGAGAGTGGCAGCAGACGGAATAGTGATAATTTTTGCATTGGCTTCATTGGCAATCTCTGATTAATAACATGAAAACTTTTACACCACTTAATAGTGAAGAATGGCGCATTAATCCAGTTAAATCTCAAAAAATATCCTGAATAATGATATCAGACGTGGTTGAGCGTCTTTTATTGAACGGAGGTATCAAGTAGAATGCACAGCTAATTAAGAGTCCTTATTAAGGGTGATGATTTCATCAAAACAAGATGTTTTTTACGATGAATTGCCTTCCTGCTGATAATTCAATATGACTTTGTTAGCACTTGGTATCAACCATAAAACCGCTCCTGTATCCCTGCGTGAACGGGTGACTTTTTCACCGGACACTATCAGTGAAGCACTCGACAACCTTCTCCAGCAACCCCTGGTGAGGGGGGGAGTGGTATTGTCAACGTGTAACCGTACAGAGCTTTATCTCAGTGTAGAACAGCAGGATAATCTGTATGAACAATTGATTAACTGGCTGTGTGAATACCACCAGCTTAATCCCAGGGATCTAAAATCCAGTCTTTACTGGCATCATGATAATGAAGCTGTCAGTCACTTGATGAGAGTAGCGAGTGGGTTGGATTCGTTGGTACTTGGGGAACCTCAGATCCTTGGGCAAGTGAAGAGAGCATTTGCCGAGTCGCAGGACAGCCATTCTTTATCGAGTGAGTTGGAGCGATTGTTTCAAAAATCATTTTCTGTCGCCAAGCGCGTCAGGACTGAAACAGAGATTGGTTCAAATGCGGTTTCCGTTGCTTTTGCGGCGTGTACCCTGGCGCGGCAGATTTTTGAAACACTTTCTGAACTGAATATTTTGCTGGTTGGTGCAGGGGAAACCATTGAGCTGGTTGCCCGCCATCTGAAAGAGCATCGGGTGCACCATATGATGATTGCTAACAGAACGAGAGAGAAGGCGCAGGTATTGGCTGACGAAGTGCAGGCGGAAGTGATCACTTTGCCTGATATTGATACACGTTTAGCCGAAGCTGATATTGTCATCAGTTCAACCGCCAGCCCTTTGCCTATTATTGGTAAAGGCATGGTTGAACGTGCATTAAAGTTACGCCGTAACCAACCTATGTTGCTCGTTGATATCGCTGTTCCCCGCGATGTAGAGCCTGATGTGGAAAAATTGAATAACGTCTACCTCTACAGTGTTGATGATTTGCAGGCAATTATTCAGCGCAATCTTGCACAGCGCAAAGCGGCGGCTGTTCAGGCTGAATATATTGTTCAGCAGGAAAGCGGTTATTTTATGGACTGGTTGCGTTCACAAGGCGCAGTCAACTCAATCCGTGAATATCGTGCTCAGGCAGAACAGATGCGGGTTGAAATGACCGCTAAAGCGCTGGCTGCTATCAACCAGGGGGCTGACGTAGAACAGACAATAAATCAATTAACTCATCAATTGACGAATCGTCTGATGCATGCACCTACCAAATCACTCCAGCAGGCTGCCAGCGATGGTGATCTGGAGCGTCTTAATTTATTACGTGACAGCCTGGGGCTGAAACATAATTAACCATATCTCGGAATAGGGTCTGAAATCACGAATGAAGCCTTCTATTGTTGCTAAATTGGAAGCATTACAAGAACGTCACGAAGAAGTTTTGGCTCACCTCAGCGATGCTGATGTGATTGCTGATCAGGAACGTTTCCGTGCTTTGTCACGGGAGTATGCTCAACTGACCGATGTGACGAATTGTTTTAAGGTCTGGCGTACGGTGCAGGATGACCTTAAGGCCGCTGAAATAATGCTTGATGACCCTGAAATGCGGGAAATGGCACAGGAAGAGATCAAGGACGCTAAGGTTCGTAATGAGGAGTTAGAGCAGCAGTTGCAATTGTTGCTGCTACCAAAAGATCCTGATGATGAACGCAACTGTTTTCTTGAAGTTCGCGCCGGAACTGGGGGTGATGAAGCGGCTATTTTTGCCGGGGATCTGTTTCGTATGTACAGCCGTTATGCTGAATCCCGTCGTTGGAAAGTTGAGGTGATGAGCGCCAATGATGGTGAGCATGGTGGTTATAAAGAAATTATCGCTAAAATTTCCGGCGAACAGGTTTATGGTCATCTGAAATTTGAATCTGGTGGTCATCGTGTTCAGCGTGTACCGGAAACTGAATCGCAAGGGCGCATTCACACTTCTGCCTGTACCGTTGCGGTTTTGCCGGAGATTCCAGAAGCAGAATTGCCAGAAATCAGCCCAAGTGATTTGCGTATTGATACGTTTCGTTCGTCTGGTGCCGGTGGTCAGCACGTCAACACTACGGATTCAGCTATCCGTATCACGCATATTCCAACCGGTATTGTCGTTGAGTGTCAGGATGAGCGTTCTCAGCATAAAAACAAAGCGAAAGCGATGTCGGTATTGGCCGCGCGTATTCGTGCTGCTGAGGTGCGTAAGCGCCAGGAAGCAGAAGCCTCGGAGCGCCGTAACTTGCTGGGTTCCGGTGATCGTTCAGATCGCAATCGTACTTACAACTTCCCGCAAGGACGGGTGACGGATCATCGTATTAACTTGACCTTGTACCGTCTTGATGAAGTGATGGAAGGCAAACTGGATATGCTTGTTCAGCCGATCGTTAATGAATATCAGGCCGATCAATTATCAGCGTTGTCAGAGCAGGATTGATGGATTATCACTCCTGGCTTAAACAAGCCACAATACAGTTATCAGCCAGTGACAGCCCTAAACGGGATGCGGAGATTTTGTTGGGGCTCGTCACTCGCCATTCCCGAACTTACCTATTGGCATTTGGGGAAACGCAACTCTGTTCAGAGCAGTTCAGCCAGCTTGAAACGTTACTGGCTCGCCGGGTAAAAGGTGAACCTATTGCTTACATTATCGGCGAACGTGAATTCTGGTCGTTGCCATTAAATGTTTCGCCTGCCACATTGATCCCGCGACCTGACACGGAGTGTCTGGTTGAAAAAGCGCTTGAACGGCTTGCACCGGCACCTTGTCACATTCTGGATTTGGGAACCGGAACCGGTGCGATTGCGCTGGCGATTGCCAGTGAGCGCCCCGATTGCCAGATTACTGGGGTTGATATCAATCCTGATGCGGTTATTTTGGCGCAGGGTAACGCTGAAAAACTGAAAATACAAAATGTGGATTTTCTGCAAAGCAATTGGTTCTCTTCGTTGAATAATCAACAAGTTGCTATGATTGTGAGTAATCCGCCTTACATTGATGAAGCCGATCCACATCTGTTTCAAGGTGATGTGCGATTTGAACCGGAGAGTGCATTAATTGCGGCAAAACAGGGAACGGCCGATCTAAATACAATTATTAATTTGTCGCGTAATTTTCTGTTACCTGATGGATGGTTGTTGCTGGAGCATGGTTGGAAACAGGGAGACGTTGTAAGAAGCCTGTTTTCTGAGAGTGGTTATCAGCAGGTGGCTACTTTTCAGGATTATGGCGGTAATGAGCGAATAACACTGGGTCAGTGGAAAAGTGATGAAAGCCATAGCTGATTATGAATTTAATAACGCATCTTTAAGTAGCGGTATTCTGTTAATATCCGGAGCCATTCGCTCCGACTTTCCTCAGAACTCAGTAGAGATGCAGCTTCAGGTATTGACTGATGAAGCCAGGCGTGAAATATCTCCACAAATGAATAGAGAGGAACAGCTGGAAAAATTACTCAAGCTGTTTTACCAGAACTGGAAATTCGGCGGTGCCAGTGGTGTTTATTGTCAGTCAGATACATTGTGGTTGGATAAAGTACTGCAAACCCGCCAAGGTTCTCCTGCTGTTTTAGGCATCATTCTTATCCATATTGCTCAGGCTTTAGAACTGCCCTTTATGCCGGTTGTTTTTCCGACACAATTGATTCTGCGTATTGATTGCCCGGATAAACCGGTGAGGTTTATTAATCCAACCAATGGTGAAGTGCTGAGTGAATATATACTTGATGTGTGGCTAAAAGGTAATATCAGCCAGACAGCTGAATTGACAGCGGATGATTTGCAGGAAGCTGATAATATCAGCATGATACGCAAAGTGCTGGAGACCATAAAAATCGCGTTAATGGAAGAAGGGCAGTTGGAGTTGGCGCTGAAAGCCAGTGAAGCCGTTCTGATGTTTGATCCCGATGACCCATATGAAATACGTGATAGAGGGCTTATTTACGCCGAGCTTGATTGTAATCATATTGCAGTTTCTGATTTAAATTATTTTGTCGAGCATTGCCCGGAAGATCCGGTCGTAGAAATGATCAGAATGCAGATATACTCCATTGAGCAGCAATATGTTGTGTTGCACTGATATTGCTCTGCACTGATTTATCTGGTTAATTTATTTGCCCTTAACAGAAGGTATAAGTATGCAACAGAAAGTGGTTAATATTGGTGATATCAAGGTCGCTAACGATCTGCCGTTTGTTCTCTTTGGTGGTATGAATGTCCTTGAGTCACGGGATTTGGCCATGAGTATTTGTGAGCACTATGTGACAGTGACACAAAAACTGGGCATTCCTTATGTTTTCAAAGCGTCCTTTGATAAAGCAAACCGCTCATCAATTCACTCTTACCGTGGCCCTGGGCTGGAAGAGGGAATGAAGATTTTTCAGGAGCTGAAACAAACTTTTGGTGTGAAAATTATTACTGACGTGCATGAGCCGGTACAGGCACAGGCGGTGGCGGAAGTGGTTGATGTGATCCAACTTCCGGCATTTCTGGCGCGTCAGACTGATTTGATTGAGGCAATGGCCCGTACCGGCGCGGTGATTAACGTTAAAAAGCCACAATTTATCAGCCCAGCCCAGATGGGGAATATTGTTGAAAAATTCAAAGAAGGCGGCAACGATCAGGTGATCTTGTGTGATCGTGGCAGCAACTTTGGTTATGACAATTTGGTTGTGGATATGCTGGGTTTCAATGTCATGGTCCAGGCCACGGGGGGGCATCCTGTGATTTTTGATGTGACTCATTCACTGCAATGCCGTGATCCGTTTGGTGCCGCGTCTGGTGGTCGTCGTGCTCAGGTTGCTGAACTGGCGCGTGCGGGAATGGCCGTCGGTATTGCCGGCTTGTTCCTTGAAGCTCATCCCGATCCGGTAAATGCGATGTGTGATGGCCCGTCAGCATTGCCGTTGGCAAAGCTTGAGCCATTCCTGATCCAGATGAAAGCGATTGATGACGTGGTGAAAAACTTCTCTCAACTGGATACCAGTAAATAATCTGGTGATATCACATGATGAATGTATTTGGCGCTGGTTTACAGCGCCATTATTGGTAACAGGCTGGCTAAGCTCTTATTTCTAGTGGTTTCAGTCATCCATTTTTCAATTGAAATTCAATTCTTCCATTGCCCGTGGCAATGTTGCATGGAAACTGAGATGATTTTCAACCAATTGAACTTTGGCTCTGGCCAGTGTTTTTAAAGGCTGAAAGGGAATATCGCAAACAGCAATATATTTATCCTTACCCACTTCATCAATAAAGCGCTGAAAAGCGTGCAGCCCACCTGCATCCAATACAGGAACAGCATCCCATTGCATGAGGATCGTCTGATAACCTGCGCTTGCTTCCTTTAATTCTGTAAAGATACGTTCAGCCGCAGCGAAGAATAACGGGCCATTGATACGCACAACCAACAGATCTTTATCCCCATTTGTTTGTGGCAATTGGCTGATGCGGGTCATATTGGCGATTCTACGCATAAACAGCAGTGAGGCTAACACGATACCAATCGTAATCGCGATGACCATATCAAACAGCACCGTGAGCGACATACAAAGAACCAGCACAATAATGTCATCCCTTGGCGCGCGGCGGATCAGATCGATAACTTTATGTATCTCGCTCATATTCCAGGCGACCATGAGCAACAGGGCGGACATGGCGGCCAGCGGAATATAGGAGAGCATTGGCGCTAATGCCAGTAAAGTTAATAACACCAGTAGAGAGTGAACAATGGCGGAAACAGGTGATGTTGCACCGGCTCTGATGTTTGCTGCTGATCGGGCAATGGCAGCGGTAGCTGTAATACCACCGAAGAACGGTACAGCGATATTTCCCAACCCTTGACCAATTAATTCACTGTTTGAGTGGTGCTTTTTACCTGTCATACCATCCAAAACCACGGCGCAAAGCAGTGATTCAATAGCACCCAACATTGCCATTGAAAAGGCCGCAGGCAATAAAGCTGAAACTGTTGCCCAACTGATATCAACGTGATGAGACCCCATATCGGGTAAACGCCACGGTAAAACGAATTGAGGAAGGATGGGCGGGATACCTTGACCTTGCGTACCATCATTCAATATATAACTGAATTCAGAACCGATAGTCACAACATCCTGACCAAATAAATTCATGATCCCCATCACGGCGGTTCCCGCGATCAAGGCTGGAAGATGTCCGGGTAATTTCAGCCCAAGCTTAGGCCAGTAAATCAGAACTGAAAGCGTCGCCAGGCCAATCAGCGTATCACTTAAATGCAGCGTTGGCAGTGCCTGAAACAGCGCGGCAACCTTATCGATATAACTTTCTGGTACATGTTCCAATTGCAGACCAAAAAAATCTTTTACCTGCATGGTTGCGATAGTGATGGCGATCCCAGAAGTAAAACCCAGTGTCACCGGTAGAGGAATATACTCTATTAATTTGCCAAAACGGGCTAACCCCATCACCAGCAGGATAATTCCCGACATTAATGTTGCAATAAGCAAACCACTCAGGCCAAATTGCTGAGATACCGGATAGAGAATGACCACGAAAGCGGCTGTGGGGCCGGAAACACTGTAGCGTGATCCGCCGGTTACCGCGATAACAATGCCGGCGATGGCGGCGGTGTAAAGCCCGTATTGTGGCGCGACACCACTGCCAATAGCCAGTGCCATCGCGAGTGGGATAGCGATAATACCGACAGTAATACCGGCAATAATATCTTTAATTAAACGGGTAAAAGAGTAGGGTTCTTTCCAACAAGCATCAATAACAGCACTAAATGGCCGTATGCCATTCATTCTACGAGTTTTCATCTGTGCATAAACCAAAAAAATAAAAGGAAAAAGCAATAAGGCCATCATAATCCGAATTGCAGGAATAATACTTTTAGTTCAAAACGATAGAGCCATACATCAAACTCAATGTAAATAGCTTAACGGCAGGGAAGTAAAAAGTAAAAGAGAGAATAACGATTTTATCACTGGGAAATATCTTGGGATCAATTATATTACGTGTTTTTTCTTATCGGTAGATTTTATTAAGCTAATTTCATAAATAATATTATCAATGTTTTGAGATCTTAAGCTATATATTTTTTTAATTATAGAATTATAAGATTTATTTTTGTAATGAATTAACCTGCTTGATGACAATTTATAATTGTTATTATTGTGGAATTAAATAATTGATTGTGTATTTACTACTTGTATTTATTATGCAAGGATTAAATTAGCCATATCAAATGATTTCATAATTTATTTTTTCTTTAGTTTAGTGTGTGATTTGACCAACATTTTAATGTTTCTTAAATATTAGATTAATAATTTGACAGATATAAAAACCCACCCTATTATTTAGAGTGACTCATGTAATTAGACGAATTAAATTAGTCAAAAATACTTTTTTATCTTAATGATACTTATTCTGAATGCCCTATTTAAAGTAGGGTTGACGGTTGGAAGATAATTTTTAGATAAGGTAGAAATGTTTAAATGGATAAATATAACAGTAAGGTACTTATTATTGGTTCATCAAGTGAAATTGGGAATGCGATTTGTAAACATGCGGTAGCGAGTGGTTATGAGGTCTTAGGGACTTCACGTAAACCGCATAATGAAGAGATTCATTTGGATGTTATGTCGGATGGCAGCGTAAAAGAAGCAATTGAAATTGCAATTGAAAAGATGAGATGTATTGATGCGGTTATCTATACTCCAGCGATGTCATTGGATGGTTTGTTGCATGTCCAGGATATTGAAAGCTGGCATGATGTTTTTAATGTCAATTTATTCGGCGCTGCAAGAGTGGCAAAGTATTTGCTTCCGCATTTTATGAAGAATCGTAATGGTGTGATGCAATTTATCTCTTCTACAGCGAGTGTACGTGGATCGCCGGGAGCTACGGCTTATTCTTGTTCGAAAGCGGCTATGAACGCATTGGTAAAAAATATTGCTAATGACTATGGTCGGTTTAATATCAGGGCCTACTCTGTGATGCCAGGGTATGTTGATGGTGGCATGCTACGTCATATTTCTTCAGAGAAAAAAGTGGAATTAGCCAAAAGTATTGCATTAAAACGAATGGCAGATGTTGATGAAATTGCCCGTTTTTGTGTCGGAGCATTGAGTGCGTCAACTTATATAACAGGTACAACCCTTCGCATTGATGGAGGATTGATGGGTTAATAGCAACATCATAAATATTGCCAATCGCTTTAATGTGAGAATGATTGCCGGTTATCATTACAGTTTTGGTCAAACTATTTGGAATAAAGACTAAAGCTAATTATTAAACATCTTTATTCTTATATCGTTTATGAATTATTTTTCTGAATAAATCAGTAGGAATAAATTTTTCAATATACATATTTCTTGATATAAATAGATCTATAAACCATTAAGTAGGATATACGCATATTGGGGATGATGATATGGACAATATTGATATGGTTAATGAAGAATTAGCAAGTATTCTGTTGAATGTTGCTGAGTTAGACTCTGATTTTGAAATAACTTCGAATAAATTATTGAAGAGTGATCTTGGCATTGACTCACTAAAGTTAATTGATGTTATTTTATCGGTTGAGCGAACCTTTGGAAAAGAGATTTCCGAAGATGCGCTTGCTCGTATTCAAACTGTAGGTGAGCTTTGGGAGGAAATAAAGAATAACTTGCCATAGTCGGATTCGTTCAATCAACAATTAAGAGCCAATCCTATTAGATATTCATTCACAATAACGGTCTGAACAATAACGCTTATTGGGATAGGCTCTAGAATTTTCTATTCTTTAAACATGAGTTTGGTGAAAATGCTGACTTTTAACGTAGAAAATTTAGCTATTTATCCGAATATATTTCGGAATGAGAGAGAGGAGGGATTTTATCTTCCCTCTGATATTTCTGAATTTGTAAGCAATAAAGGTGATCGTTTTCGTGACGACTTCAGCCGCATTTGTACCTATCTGGCAAATAAGCTTATTGCAGAAGAGAGAAATGCAGAGAATGAATCTGTGATTGTGGGTACAGAATATGGCAACCTTGACGCAATGCTTCGTTTTCAGCAGCAGGTAAGGAATAATGATAAGACGGTATCCGCTCAACAATTTCCTTATGCTACTACAAGTTCAGCTTCAATCTTTATTAACATTGACAAGAAGGTGACAGGAGGAAACTGTACACTCAATGCAGGCAGTAAAACGCCGGTTATGGTATTAATTCAGGCGTTACTTAATTTATATAATAGATCAGCAGGTATTAGCCATCTGTTTTTGGGTGATATCTATTGTGCAGAAGCACTTGATGATATACGAAAAAAAATCAACAACCAGAAATCAATATCTTCTGGCGTGATGTGTGTGGATTTATCGAGTGGAAAACAATTTACGGCAGATTTTTTCTTTGGGTCAACAGTGGAAGAAATAAAAAGGCAGCTTAACGCTTTATCACCGGATACTAAAATTTTTATATTCAATACGTTAAATAAGAATGAAGCATTAATTAATACGATTAAAGATTATAATATCATTGAATATCAAGAATATAACAGTGCTTTTCTATTTCATGAATTTATGAGTGCTATTCAGCACAGCAAAAAAGAAGATGCTTTTATATTTATGACAATCGATAACATGAATGCCTCAGGCGTAAGGGTTATACATAATGATGATTAATTATATTAGCCAGGTCTTTTCATCTGAAGAGGAGATATTTAAATATCATTTTCCTGATAACCCTGTTGTTCCTGGTATACTGCCGGTAGCCGCTTTTTGTAAAGAGATGGCTGATAAATCTGTCGATTTTATCAATTTGAAAAATCTATCTTTTTATCAATTTATACGTCCTGATGAGAACATTAAATATAGCCAGGAGAGGAATAAGATTTCTGCAACCGTATCCGAAAAACTCTGTTTTTCTTTTTTACTGGATTATTCTGGAAAAGATGATAAATGCGAAAGTAAAATAAATATTTTTTCATCTTCTCTATTATCATTACCATTGCGTGAACCCGAATTTTGGTTTTTGCCGAAGACCGTCTATATTAATGATATATCAAATAGCGCAAATTGTCATTTGGATATTAAATTATTGCAGTATGAATCCGCTTATTTGCAAAAATTCCATTATTCTCCTTTGCTTATCCTTGTTGAGGCAATGGGGAATTTGGCATTAGTTTTGCAACATCAGCAGCAAAACATTTTAACTGAAAGTGATTATGTTTTTGCCAGATTTGGTGAATTGGCTTTCAGTCCGGAGATTGAACATATTAATTCTCCTGTGTTTATTGAGACTAAAGTGACACGGTTTGGTTCAATAATGTGTTGGGATGCATGGGCATATAGTGAAGGGGAAAAATTGTTTTGGATAAATGACGCTGTATCAATTAAGAGGAAGGGGAACGATGTTGGATAAAATATATGTTACCGGGCTTGGCGTCGTCACTCCCATTGGTATAGACGTCGAAAGTTATTGGAAGAAGTTATGCGCTGGAGAGTCAAACTTTACCCGATTGGCGCCTGTTTATGCTTCTATGAAGCCAAATTTTGTTGCCGGAAAAATTTCGGCTGGGCCGCGTATGGATATAAAAGCCAGGGCGCCAAAATGTACAGGGGCACAGGTGCCTGATTCTTCTCTGTATGCTGTAGACGCAGCACTCCAGGCGATAGCAGATGCAGGATTACAACCGGGATGCGCTGAATTGCGTAATGCATTAGTGTGTGTTGGTAATAATGAGGCTGAGGCGGATATTCTTGATCAATTAGTTGAAGGTATGCCTGTGAATTGGAATGCCAATATCTATTCGAGTCATGCGGTTTCCGATAATGTTGCTCGCGCAATGGGTTCTTCCGGACCTTCCATGACGATACATAATACCTGTGCGTCAGCAAATATTGCCCTTGAAACAGCACTACGCATGATGAAAGCAGGGATAGTTTCAACATCCGTAATAGGTGGCGGAGATGCTTTTTCTAAAAAGGTGTGGTCAGGTTTTTACATGCTTAATGCATTGGGTGCGGAACAGTGCCGTCCGTTTTCGCAATTAAGACGCTTTATTACCATATCTGAAGGCGCTGCTTTTTTAGTGTTGCAGAATAGGAAGCGAGTTAGCGAATATCAATCTCCTTATGCTGAATTGATCGCCACTGCAAGTAATAATGATGCATTACATCCTACTAATTTGGATATTCAGAGTGTTACTCAATGCCATGAAAAATTATTAAATTCGGCAGGGCTGGACGCTGGAGATATTGATGGTATATATGCACATGGCACGGGAACAAAAGCTAATGATGCAGTAGAAGCGTCAATATTTTCTGAATATTTCCCCAACTCGGTTGTTTCAGCGATTAAAGGAACTATAGGGCATATGATGGCAACGGCGGGAGCGATTGGCGCAGTCAGTGCTTGCTTATCTTTGAGAGATCAGATTATGCCACCAACAAATATTTTGCCGGAGGATTTTGAATATCAATTTAATTTGATTACTCATGATATGGAAGTAAAACATAATTTACGTTATGTGCAGAATAATGCATTTGGCTTTGGTGGTAATAACGCGATCACTTTATTTGGTAAGGTGACTTAATTCTTCATGATACAAAACGGACTATAAATATAAATCGCATAATCTGATTTTCATGAAAGAAAAATAATAATTTTGAGGTTAATAATATGATTATATTAGGTATCAGTGGTCTTCCCAACTCTCAACGTTTTATGCAAGAAAATTATCCGCGTGTGAGTAAATTAGACGAGCGTGTTTGTCAGGGAGTAGATAGTGCGGCCTGTTTGATTATTGATGGAAAAGTTGTTGCCGCTGCGGCGGAAGAACGTTTTACCGGAGAGAAAGGCACGGGACGGTTTCCAGCCAATGCGATTAACTATTGTTTGGCGGAAGCAGGTCTCACACAAGATGATATACAGGTTATCGCCCACGGTTTTAATTACGATCACTATCGTCGTTTTTTTATGTCGAACGAAAAAATGTTCGAGGGTGTTTTCAGTGGCAAAACGGTGATTGATGAATTCGTTTCAGCCGGATGGCAGGATATTGAACCGCGTTTTCAAGCGGTAGATCACCATTTGGCTCATGCGGCGTCGGCCTTTTATCCCAGTGGTTTCCAATCTGCACTGTGTGTCGTTTCAGACGGCATGGGTGAAATAGAATCCTTGAGTGTTTATCTTGCTAAAGATCAGCAATTTCAAAAATTACACAGCCAGCCAATTAGTTCTTCATTAGGAATATTTTATTCTATTTGTACCCGGTTCCTTGGCTTTGTATTTAATAGTGATGAATATAAAGTCATGGGACTTGCCGCATATGGTAACCCTGAGCGATATCGCAATATTTTCAACGAATTGGCTCAATTCGATGCAGATAGTGGATCAATATCTATAAATTGGTCATCACAAGCGTTTGATAATGCGGAATATGGCTATCCTGGCGCGATAGCACAACTTAGCGATATGTTCGATCTTGCACCGAGAAGTGAAGATGACACTTTACTGGATGTTCACCAGGATTTTGCTGCGGGATTGCAGGAAAAATTCACACTTTTGCTGAAACAATTAGTCACATATTGGTTGCAAAAAACCGGTGAAACGTCGCTTTGTCTTGCCGGCGGATCATTTTTAAACTGCAAAGCCAATCAGGTTCTTTGTCAGCTTGATGGAGTGAAAAATGTCTTTGTCCAGCCTGCATCGGGTGATGATGGTACTGCTTTGGGGGCGGCGCTTTTTGTTGCCGGTAAATACCACAATGATTCAGATCGTTACTTTAATCCCTATCTCGGCCCGCGCTTCTCAACGGATGAGATCCGTAATGTATTATTCCGACATGGTGGTAATGCAGGAATGAAATGGCGTTATTTGGGGTTGAACGATGATTATTTTATTTCTGCGGCGAAAGATATCGCCGGAGATAAAATCATTGCCTGGTTCCATGACCGGATGGAATTTGGTCCAAGAGCACTTGGCAATCGTTCAATTCTTGCGCTTCCGGCAGGTGAAGGAATAAAAGACAGAATTAACAGCACGGTGAAATTTCGTGAAGCTTTCCGTCCATTTGCGCCTGCCATTTTGGATGAAGACTGCGATATTATTTTTGAGACACGAAATCTGGCACCGACCCGATATATGCTTTGCACTGCCGGAGTAAAACCAGAAATGGCAGGGCCGGTCTCTGGTATTGTTCATGCTGATGGAACGGCACGTATTCAGCTTGTGGAACGTAATTTTAATGCGACTTTCTGGCGGTTATTAAAAGCGGTACAGGAAATAACCGGCTATGGTTGTCTGGTGAATACTTCATTTAACGTTAAGGGGCAGCCACTTATCATGTCACCTGATGTTGCGATAGATACGTTTTTGAAAACCTCACTGGATAAACTTTATATTGAGGGATTTGTTGTATGGAAAGAATAACGTTGAAATCCTGAAGAAAATGACTGAATTGAATAAAGCTTAGATATTTCAAATGTGTTTCCTTGTCGTCTTAGAAGAATATCTGGATATGATATTTGATGATATGGGAACACATCCTTTCAATTTGGAGGGCAGGGATTGCTTGCCGGATAATATAAGGTAATTGTCGATCAGCAAAGGTAATATAAGAATATGATAAAAGAACTTCAGCAGCGTAAGCTGTTATCCATTGTGCAATCACAGAATGGTCTTATTGGGTACAGGTTCACTGATAGGTTGTATGATGCCGCCGAAGTCCTTGATGCGACACTCTTGCAAGTTTTGTGTGAAGGAATATCGGTTACGCCACACTCCTGTACTACATTGTTACCTCGCTCCACGTTGGAACGTATAAATTTCTTTGATAAATTGCCTAGCAATCCGTTGCATGTTTACCCTCATTTAAACAATGAGGTGATGAGTGAGGAAGCGGGGGATGCATGGGTATTGAGTCCATCGACTTGCTATCATACCTTTTCTCATTTGATAGATAGCACCCATGATTGGGAATTGAAATATTTTACGGCTAAAGGACAGTGTCATCGATACGAACCGGTTAAAGATGAGCCTACCCGCATGGGGAATTTTACCATGCGTGAATTAATATTGGTGGGGATACAGGAAAAAGTAGAAACGCAATGTGAAATAATATTTGGACAAACCGTTAAATTCTTACGACTACTGTTTCCTTCTCTTTCGGTGGAAAAAGCCAGCGATGTATTTTATGGCGAGCATTCTAAAGTGACTCGGAAAGTACAATTATCAATGGGCGTCAAGTGTGAAGTGCTTATTCCTTGGTTTGATAAATATAACGTTAGTGTTGGTTCACGAAATTTACACCGGGATTTATTTACCACAAATTTTAATATTATCAGTCGTGTCAGTGATTGCCCTATGCATTCTGCTTGTATTGCTTTTGGGATGGAGAGATTACTTTTGGCGCTGTTATCACATACTTTGAATTATGAACCTGACTTACTTATCGAAAATATATCACAAGCAGCCAAAATAATATTAAAGGAAAAATAACTGTGATTGCAGGACATAATATATTTGGTCCGCTATTCATAAATAAGTCCATTGTATCGAGGTGATAAAATACTTATGGAAAATATGATGGATAAATCGAAAATAAACGTCGCTATCAATTGTTTTACCGGTAGCCTGACAAGATTACTTAATCTACAGGGTAAGGAGATTTTTGAGGCAGAGATCTTTGAAGCTGGCAATGGTTATTTATTTCGTAGTGGTTATGATGAGTTGAATATGCCTGAATATACTTTCTCGGTTGAAACTGTTGGACTAACTGGCGCGGTATCTTTAGGTGCAAATATGGTTTCACTACCGATAGATTACACACATTGGTGTTGTCAATTATATGAATTATTATGTCAGAAGAAAGGCGTAGTTGCTTGGGTCAATTCGGCACATTTATCTTATTCTGAGGTTTATACCAATAAACCAGAATACCTGCATGCTGTGTTGATCACCGCTATTGCGGATGATTATTCACAAGTGCGTATCTTTGATTCTTTGGTGGTTGATCGGGAATCCTATGCTTGTGAGGCATGGATGCCCTCCGAGCAATTTTATTTAGCGCTTTACGATAAAGTGCCCGGTGAAACTTATGATCATATGGGGCATTTTTATATTGTTGATTCATTGAAAGATCTAGAGATCATGTCGGTAAGGAAATTACTGACTTGTCAAGCTGAATTATTTAATACTTTACCCGAATATTATGATGCGTTGAGAAATTATAGCAAATTATGCCTGAATGCGTTTCAGCAGCCAAAGGAAAAAGCTTGTCGGGCTGCCAAAAGATTGTTTGATCATATCAGTGTGTTGTATGTGATACCCAATTTGAGTTTGTTAAAATATTCTTTAATCAGAGCAGATATTGCACCTTCTCTGATTGAACATTGCACGGAATTGATTGGTCATTGGAAAGCTTTATCTATTTTAGCCCTAAAGTTTGAAGCCACATTATCACTTCAGGTATTAGAAAAAATAGAGGGCCGTTTTAATCACATTGACCAAATGACTAATGTGATGTGGGGGGAGTTGTCTAGGTATAAAGATAAATCCTGCGATTGATAATGACGGAACACTGCCGCACTGTCTAATTTATATATAAACTAATTCGTAAACAAGGTAATAATTTTCATAAATATTATCACGCATAAATAAAATCGTAACTCTTTTAATTTAAACTTTTCATTAACAAATCTTGTTGATATGATGGAGCAGCTCAGGTACAGCGTAATCAGAGTCTCATTTTTGGATGTTTTATTATTTACACTGCCATAACACCAAAATACGAGAAGTAAGTTATTGATACAACCCAGTTTGCAAGATGGTCAAGCAGTAACTTAAGTTGAAGTTACCCCACTAAATGGATGGTAAATATGACTAAAAAATTTTCATTCATTATTAACGGCCAAGTCGAAGCATTTCCTGAAAGTGATGATTTAGTGCAATCCATTAATTTTGGTGATAATCGTGTTCATCTGCCCATATTGAATGACTCTCAAGTAAAAAACATTATTAATTATAATGAAAATAATAAATTACAGCTGCATAACATTATCAATTTTCTCTACACAGTAGGGCAAAGATGGAAAAATGAAGAATATTCAAGACGCAGGACATACATTCGCGACCTGAAAAAATACATGGGATATTCAGAAGCAATGGCTAAGCTGGAGGCCAACTGGATCTCTATGATCTTATGTTCTAAAGGTGGTCTTTATGATGTTGTAAATAATGAGCTTGGTTCTCGCCATATCATGGATGAATGGTTACCTCAGGATGAAAGTTATATTAGAGCTTTTCCGAAAGGTAAATCTGTACATCTGTTGGCGGGTAATGTCCCATTATCGGGTATAATGTCTATATTACGCGCAATTTTGACAAAGAATCAATGCATTATAAAAACCTCATCCGCCGATCCTTTTACAGCCAATGCATTAGCGTTAAGCTTTATTGATGTAGACCCTAATCATCCGATAACGCGCTCTTTGTCTGTTATATATTGGCAACATCAAGGTGATACATCACTCGCAAAAGAAATTATGCAACATGCGGATGTCATTGTCGCTTGGGGTGGGGAAGATGCGATTAATTGGGCTGTAAAGCATGCACCACCTTATATTGACGTAATTAAATTTGTCTCTAAGAAGAGTTTCTGCATTATTGATGATCCTGTTGATTTGACGTCCGCAGCGACAGGTGCGGCTCATGATGTTTGTTTTTACGATCAACAAGCTTGTTTTTCCACCCAAAACATATACTACATGGGAAGTCATTATGAAGAATTTAAGCTAGCGTTGATAGAAAAACTAAACTTATATGCGCATATATTACCAAACGCCAAAAAAGATTTTGATGAAAAGGCAGCCTATTCCTTAGTTCAAAAAGAAAGTTTATTTGCTGGATTAAAAGTAGAGGCTGATGTTCATCAGCGCTGGATGATTATTGAGTCAAAGGCGGGTGTGGAACTTAATCAACCACTTGGCCGGTGTGTGTACCTTCATCATGTCGATAATATTGAGCAAATATTGCCTTATGTTCAAAAAAATAGGACGCAAACCATCTCTATTTTTCCTTGGGAGTCAGCATTTAAGTATCGGGACGAATTAGCATTAAAAGGTGCTGAAAGGATTGTAGAAGCAGGAATGAATAACATATTTCGAGTGGGTGGATCTCATGATGGAATGAGACCGTTACAACGATTAGTGACATATATTTCTCATGAAAGGCCATCTCACTATACTGTTAAGGATGTTGCGGTCGAAATAGAACAGACTCGATTCCTGGAAGAAGATAAGTTCCTGGTATTTGTCCCTTAAATAGGTAAAAAGTATGGAAAATGTATCCAGATATAAAACCATCGACCATGTTATTTGCGTTGAAGGAAATAAAGAAATTCATGTTTGGGAAACACTGCCAGAAGAAAACAGCCCAAAAAGAAAGAATGCAATTATTATTGCATCTGGCTTTGCCCGGAGGATGGATCATTTTGCTGGTCTGGCGGAGTATTTGTCACGGAATGGGTTTCATGTGATCCGCTATGATTCACTTCACCATGTTGGATTGAGTTCAGGGACAATTGATGAATTTACCATGTCTATAGGAAAACAGAGTTTGTTAGCCGTAGTTGATTGGTTAAATACACAAAAAATAAATAACCGTGGTATTTTGGCTTCAAGCTTATCTGCACGGATAGTTTATGCAAGCCTGTCTGAAATCAATGTTTCGTTTTTAATCACTGCGGTGGGTGTTGTTAACTTAAGATATACTCTCGAAAGAGCTTTAGGATTTGACTATCTCAGCTTACCCATTGATGAACTGCCGAATAATCTGGATTTTGAAGGCCATAAATTGGGTGCTGAAGTCTTCGCGAGAGATTGCTTTGATTTTGGCTGGGAAGATTTAACTTCCACAATGAATAGCATGATGCATCTTGATATACCGTTTATTGCTTTTACTGCAAATAACGATGATTGGGTAAAACAAGATGAAGTCATCAAATTGTTATCAAATATTCGTAGTAATCGATGCAAGATATATTCTTTGCTAGGAGGTTCACATGATTTGAGTGAGAACTTAGTGGTCCTGCGCAATTTTTATCAATCAGTTACGAAAGCGGCTATCGCGATGGATAATGATAGTTTGGATATCGATATTGATATTACTGAGCCGTCGTTTGAACATCTGACTATTGCGACAGTCAATGAACGCCGAATGAAAATTGAGATTGAAAATCAAACAATTTCGCCGTCTTAACTCTATCACTCGGATAGAAACATAAGGACTATTTATGAAATTCGGAAACTTTTTACTTACCTACCAACCACCTCAACTTTCTCAAACCGAGGTAATGAAACGTTTGGTTAAATTAGGCCGCGTCTCTGAGGAGTGTGGTTTTGATACTGTATGGTTACTTGAGCATCATTTCACGGAGTTTGGTTTGCTTGGTAACCCTTATGTCGCTGCTGCATATTTACTGGGTGCAACTAAGAAACTGAATGTAGGGACTGCTGCTATTGTTCTCCCTACCGCTCATCCGGTACGCCAACTTGAAGATGTGAATTTGCTGGATCAAATGTCAAAAGGACGATTTCGGTTTGGTATTTGCCGGGGGCTTTACAATAAAGACTTCCACGTATTTGGCACAGATATGGATAATAGCCGCGCCTTAATGGAGTGCTGGTATGGGCTAATAAGAAATGGAATGACGGAGGGATATATGGAGGCTGACAATGAACATATCAAATTCCATAAGGTAAAAGTAAATCCGACGGCATGTAGTAGAGGTGGAGCACCTATTTATGTCGTTGCTGAATCAGCCTCGACAACTGAGTGGGCCGCTCAATTTGGTTTACCGATGATATTAAGTTGGATTATAAATACTAACGAAAAGAGAGCGCAAATTGAGCTCTATAACGAGGTGGCTCAAGAATATGGTCATGATATTCATAATATCGACCATTGCTTATCATATATTACATCCGTAGATCATGACTCAATTAAAGCGAAAGAAATTTGCCGGAATTTTCTGGGGTATTGGTATGATTCCTATGTGAATGCCACGACCATTTTTGATGATTCAAACCAAACAAAAGGTTATGATTTCAACAAAGGACAGTGGCGTGACTTTGTATTAAAAGGACATAAAAATACCAATCGCCGTATTGATTACAGTTATGAAATCAATCCCGTAGGAACGCCGAAGGAGTGCATTGATATAATTCAAAAAGACATTGACGCCACGGGAATATCAAATATTTGTTGTGGGTTTGAAGCTAATGGCACAGTAGACGAAATTATTGCTTCTATGAGGCTTTTCCAGTCTGATGTCATGCCATTTATCAAAGAAAAACAACGTTCGCTATTATATTAGCTAAGGAAAATGAAATGAAATTTGGATTGTTCTTCCTTAACTTCATCAATTCAACAATGGTTCAAGAACAAAGTATAGCCCGCATGCAGGAAATAACCGAGTATGTTGATAAACTGAATTTTGAACAGATTTTGCTGTATGAAAATCATTTTTCAGGCAATGGCATTGTCGGTGCTCCTCTGACTGTTTCTGGTTTTTTGCTCGGTCTCACTGAAAAAATTAAAGTTGGTTCATTGAACCACATCATTACAACTCATCATCCTGTCCGAATAGCGGAGGAAGCTTGCTTATTGGATCAATTGAGCGAAGGGAGATTTATTCTAGGATTTAGTGATTGCGAAAAAAAAGATGAAATGCATCTTTTTAATCGCCCTGATAAATACCAACAGCAATTATTTGAAGAGTGCTATGAAATTATTAACGATGCTTTAACAACCGGCTATTGTAATCCAGATAACGATTTTTATAGTTTCCCCAAAATATCCGTAAACCCCCATGCTTATACGCAAGGTGGGCCTCGGAGATATGTAACAGCAACGAGTCATTATGTCGTGGAGTGGGCAGCCAAAAAAGGCATTCCTCTTATCTTTAAGTGGGATGATTCCAATGATGTCAGACATGAGTATGCGGAAAGGTATAAAGTCATTGCTGATAAACAGGGTATTGACCTATCATCTATAGATCATCAGTTAATGATATTGGTTAACGTTAATGAAGATAGTCAGAAAGCTAAAGAAGAGACACGTGCATTTATACGTGATTATGTTCTTGAAATGCACCCTGATGAAAATCTCGAAAAGAAACTCGAAGAAATAATCACAGAAAATGCTGTCGGAGATTATATGGAATGTATAGCTGCGGCTAAATTAGCAATTGAACAGTGTGGTGCAAAAACCATATTACTATCCTTTGAACCAATGAATGACTTGATGAGCCAGAAAAACGCAATTGATATTGTTAATGATAATATTAAAAAGTATCACATGTAATATACTCTATAGATTTCAAGATGCATCGAGATGGCAAGGGAGCGAATCCCCGGGAGCATAGCGAACTATGTGACCGGGGTGAGCGAGTGCAGCCAACAAAGAGGCAACTTGAAAGATAACGGGTATAAAAGAGTATGGCAGCAGCGCTGTCATACTTTCTAATATTATCTGGAGAGGTAAAACAGGTATGACTGCATATATTGAGAAACAAGACATCACAGCAAGCTCAGAAATTGATGATTTGATTTTTTCGAGCGATCCATTAATTTGGTCTTATGATGAACAGGAAAAAATCAGAAAAAAACTTGTACTTGATGCGTTTCGTTATCACTATAAACATTGTCAAGAATACCGTCGCTATTGTCAGGCACACAAAGTAGATGACAATATTACGGAAATTGATGATATACCTGTATTCCCAACATCAGTTTTTAAGTTTACTCGCTTATTAACTTGTAAGGATGACGAGATTGAAAGTTGGTTTACCAGTAGCGGCACCAATGGTCTAAAAAGTCAGGTGGCGCGTGACAGATTAAGTATTGAGAGACTCTTAGGCTCTGTGAATTATGGCATGAAATATGTTGGTAGCTGGTTTGATCATCAAATGGAGTTGGTCAACTTGGGACCCGATAGATTTAATGCTCATAATATTTGGTTTAAATATGTTATGAGCCTGGTAGAATTGCTATATCCCACGACATTCACCGTAACAGAAGAACGAATAGATTTTGTTAAAACATTGAATAGCCTTGAACGAATAAAAAATCAAGGGAAAGTTATTTGTCTTATCGGTTCGCCATACTTTATTTATTTGCTCTGCCATTATATGAAAGATAAAAATATCTCATTTTTTGGTGATGAAAGCCTTTATATTATAACGGGGGGAGGCTGGAAAAGTTACGAAAAAGAATCCCTGAAACGCGACGATTTCAATCAGCTTCTATTCGATACCTTCAACCTCAGTAATATGAGTCAGATCCGGGATATATTTAATCAAGTTGAACTCAACACTTGTTTCTTTGAGGATGAGATGCAACGTAAACATGTTCCACCGTGGGTATATGCGCGAGCACTTGATCCTGAAACGTTGAAACCTGTACCTGATGGAGTACCCGGTTTGATGAGTTATATGGATGCGTCATCAACGAGTTACCCCGCATTTCTTGTCACCGATGATATCGGGATAATCAGAAGAGAGTATGGTAAATATCCTGGTGTACTCGTTGAAATTTTACGGCGCGTCAATACGAGGACACAGAAAGGGTGTGCTTTAAGCTTAACTCAAGCATTTGACAGATAATATACAGGTAAAAAAGCTCAGGCGTTTTACCCTGAGCTCAGGTTGTTTACACGACACTAAATGTTGAGCCGTAGACGGAGCAATATCCAATGCCCGCGCTAGGTCACGAATTCCTAAATCTGGCTCTTCCAAAAAGTCAGCAATAACCTCGCCTGGATGAGGTGGATTAAACATTTTCATTATCTGTTTAAATGGTTATTAATTTTATATGGTAGATTCGAATAATAAGTGCAATTTTTCAGAAGGGTGGTCAGTTGCTATGCAATATTCTGGTTATGTTTATGACTTGCAAGAAATCCATAGGGTATAACAGCGAGTCGTTGGCGGAGTTTGTTTGCATGATTACGCCAGTAGCCGCCACTTATCAAAAAGCAGATTAATTCATTGGCAGGGAAATTTGATCAGGTTCCCAATAATTCAGAAGAAAAGCTAAAGAAAAAATAGCTGGTTCCGAAATAAAGTATGATAGGTAGAACGAAACTGTACGTGAGCTGAATTTTTTATATAGATCACTAATAAATTACGGGAGTTATAATGACTACAAGGTTTGATATAGAACACGGAAGACTGGTTTACACAGAAAAGTTAGGCGGGGTTTATCTTTGTATGGTAAGAAGAGAGTTGCTCTTACTATTATGATGTATACAACTCATTTATTTGAGTCCTACCAAGACTCTTTTCCTTTTAATTGGGTTACGGATAGTGGTTATAGTGGTGAAGATTTAATTTCTAATTTACTTGGTTTTTATCGGGCTGTAAATGGCATTGATTATTTATCTCAGTTAGGAGTAGTAAGTAAAGAAGAAGCATTTGAGCGATGGGATTACTATGGTCCTATAGGTAAATATAAAAATAAAATTTTTAAACCATTATTATTTCCTAATCCTGAAAAATATCCAAATAATGCAAGACCTTATTATACGTCTCTACCTGGTTTTTTAAATACTATATCACCCATAAGTGATATAAAGACAAGTCATGACATAATACATATTAGCGAACAGACTGGGATTAACTTAGATGTGGAATATGCTGGGATTTCGATTGAGTAGTTTTATACGTATAATTGTTGTTATATCCATTCTCATTGGATGTGTTCTGATTTTTACTATGTCACTTGCAAATGTTAATTTGTCATATACGAAGAAAAATTTTATTTATTATAATATGTTTACTTTTGATGAAATTAAAAACATTCCCTTAATTTCAAATGATTATATCATATACTATGATTCACCTGATGGAACACCGACAATGACTAACAAAATTGTTTTTTCAAATGTAAATTTGAATAATAAATCAGAGTTAATAAAATATGTTGAAAGTATGGGTTTTGAAAAATACTTTGACGAATATTGGCATGATGAATATTGGCGTAAGGATAATGTACTCATAAATATAAAACAAAATGATACAAAGCGTACTATTTTGTTTTTAGTTGAGAAGAATTAAAATAAATTGTCTTTTCTTATGCTGTAACCTGTGAATTTTTAGACCTCGACTGACAGTTTTATGTATATTTAACAGGTGTTAGTTGAGGTTAATATAAATAAGGAAGAAGACCGGGATACTTTTTACCGTTGGAAAAAGGATTATGTTGCCAAAGGAGAAAAAGGGTTTATTAATAGCAAACCATGCCCGGAAAATCCGGCTGTCCGCGTTTCCTCGTCCCTCCCTGCATCGGGGAATATATAAGCAAAAAAGCCTGAGTTTTCACTCAAGCTTTCTCTTCAAATCTGGCGGTGAGGGAGGGATTCGAACCCTCGATACGTTTTCACGTATACACACTTTCCAGGCGTGCTCCTTAAGCCTCTCGGACACCTCACCGTGTTTTTTCGCCGCAGTCACTTTGTTTGATATCGTCGCTGCAACGGGGCGCTACTATAGGGAAAAGCATTACAAGCGTCAACACTCTTCTAATACTTTTCTTTGGTTTTATGATTGATTAACTAAATAACCGTCAATTCGATGAATTGATGCCCATCTGACGTTGTTGAAGTAAACCAATGCAAGTTTTTTGATAAGAAAAAAATGAATTCGTTAACTACTTAACATTCTCAACATTTTCATAAAGATGATTAACAAAGTGGCTTGCAACCTGCTATTAATCAGATAACCCTGTATAAAAAAATAAAATAGGATGAATAATCATGGATATTATCTTTTACCACCCTTTTTTTGATGCCGCTCAATGGATTCAAGGCATGCAGCATCGACTGCCGAATATTAATATCCGTCAATGGAAACGAGGCGATAATGCTCATGCAGATTATGCAATGGCTTGGGCACCTCCCTACGAGATGTTGGCAAATCGCTCCGGATTGAAGGGGATTTTTATCCTGGGAGCAGGAGTAGAGGCCATTTTGAAGCAGGAACAGCAAAGACCTGGGATGTTGCCCGCCGGTGTACCATTAATGCGGCTCGAAGATGCAGGTATGGGATTACAAATGCGGGAGTATGCAGTAGCAACGGTTTTACATTATTTACGCCGCATGGATGAATATAAGCTACAGCAAGGGCAGAGAATGTGGAAACAACTCGAATCACATGATCGCCGCGATTTTGTAATTGGTGTGTTGGGTGCCGGGGTTTTGGGATGCAGTGTTGCTGAGACGCTGGTTGAGTTTGGTTTTACTGTACGCTGCTGGAGCCGTACTCCGAAGCAGATTAATAAGGTAGACAGTTTTTACGGTCAAGATCAGTTGGGCGATTTTCTCTCCGGCAGTAAAGTGCTTATTAATCTATTGCCTGATACACCAAATACCCGTGGTATTCTGAATTTATCGCTGTTTAGTCAGTTAAAACCGAAGTCCTATCTGATTAATCTCGCACGAGGCTCCCATTTGATAGAACATGATCTATTGGTAGCGATCAATAAAGGCTATATTGCAGCGGCTTCATTGGATGTATTTACTGAGGAACCCTTGCCGGAAATGCACCCATTCTGGACGCATCCCCGTATAACGGTTACTCCACATGTTGCTGCTATTACTATTCCCAATATCGCTATGGATAAGGTCAGTGAAAATATTCAGCGGATTGAAAAGGGTGAATTACCAACGGGTGTTGTGGATATCAAACTGGGATATTAACAGTGTCTCTTTACAGTAAGGTCGGTTATTGGGGACAATAGCGGCAAAATAGCGATTTATTTGGAAAATGAGATGAATGAATTTTCAATAGTCTGCCGCATTTTAGGGACGTTGTTTAACCGCCAGCCACAAGATCCGGTTCTGCAACCCCTTCTGACAATGATTGCGGAAGGTAAACTGAAACAATCCTGGCCGTTAGAGCAGGATGCGTTGTTGGATCGCCTGCAACAGGGTTGTGAACTGCCGGCAATGACAACGGATTACACCGCGCTGTTTGGTGATGATGATGCCAGTGTGCCGGGTCGCCGTTCTGACTATACCGGGGAGAGTGAAAACGATATTCGTCAGTTTCTGACCGAACGCGGTATGCCATTGTCAGAGGGGCCGGTTGATCAGTTTGGTTCTCTGTTATTAGCGGCTTCATGGCTGGAAGATCAGGCCGCAGAAGATGAAGTTCAGGGGCAAATTGTGTTGTTTGATGAGTATCTTCTGCCGTGGTGTGGGCAATTGCTGGGAAAGGTAGAAGCCCACGCAACAACCGGTTTTTACCGGACATTGGCGACGATCACCCGTGAAGCGTTGCAAGCGTTACGGGAAGAGTTGGATTCTTAGTTTGAAACGGATAAAAAGGCAAATAATTTATGATTATTTGCCTTTTCTGTGATATCTCGATAAAAATTATTTATCGGTCAGCATGATAACAAATTTGCCAGGTTTGACTTCTAACCCTTTTGCCAATTTTTTGGCGGCGGCTTCAGCTTTGCTGTGATCCGGTTTCAATACATAAACGGGGTGAATATCAAAGAAAGCACTGAGTGATTTATTCAGATAAGGAAGCAGAGCGTTAATCGGCTTTTCCATTTTTTCCGGTGTGATTTGATAATCAACGATTTCTAATTCTTTCAGAAAAATAGCGCCTTTTTCTGGATCAAACACAGGTTGAGCTTTTAGTGTCAGCTTCATATCCGCTTTAGCCGGGCCAAGCAGGGAGGCAATATTAACCTTTGCCTGGCCGGTTAATGCCATTTTATCGGGTTCTGTACGGCCAATTTGGCTGGACAATTCTGTCAGTTCTATATCCGCGTTGGCAATACCATGTAATTCAATCTGTTTCTGGTAATGGACATGTTTCGCCAGATAGCCGTTAATCAGCTCTTCGCTGATACTGAAATCTTTGAATTGATCACAACCGCTGACCAACCCGGCCAGCAGTAATACTGCCCCCAAGAAAAATTTTCTCATATTGACTCCTTTTATTTTGAAGGGCAGATTTTACATCATTAACTGCCCTTAAGCATGGCGGATTCAATTTTACGCTGGTTAAACTGGCGGTGCAGTGCATACAACGTGATAAAGCCAATAATTCCTAACAGGATCCAGGGCAGTTGCGGCATGTTTAGCGTGTGGCCGGTATCATACAACCAACCGCCGCCGGTATAACCTAAAGCGCCGCCCAGTGCCAGGCCGAGGCGGCTAAAGCCCATATAACTGCCACGGGCGCGCGGATCGGCCAGTGAAGCGCTTAATGTCTCACGGGCAGGTTCGGCGATGATTGTACCAAGGTAGAACAGGCAGATAATGCCAAACAGCGTATTGATTTCACCAATCAAACCTATTGGGAACATACTCAGGCTCATCAGGAAAAGCCCTGCCATCAGGCGCTGTTCCAGCCGGAAACGTTTTTCGCTCCAGCGGGCAATGGGATAAAGCAAAGTCAACGAAAGTGTCGCTTCAATGGCGTACATCCACTTCACCGCTGCGGGCGTCCCGGCGATTTCATTAACGATAATTGGGAACATCAGCATGACCTGTACAGACAGCATAAAGTAGCCGGTCAGTGTCAACACATAAGTGAAGAAGCGACGGTCTTTAATGACGCGTCCCATACCTTCCCAGATTGGCGTACGGGTAGTGGAAATCCGGTATGCAGGGAGTTGCCAGGCATTCCAGATGGCTGCCAGAACGAAAATAACAGCACCTGTCCAACAAACAATCTGGAAATCGTATTGCAGCAGCCAGCTACCAATCAGCGCACCGACAACGGCGCCGGCGCTGTCCTGCATTAACAGCAGGGAATAAAAACGGCCACGCTCGTGAGGGCGGGTGAGTTTGATAACCAGTGCGGTCCGTGGTGGATCAAATAAAGTGCCGCCTAATGCGGATAATATGCAGGCAAGCCATAAGATCCACGGCTCAGTGGCTAATGCGATTAAAGCAAAACCAAGGGCGCGCAATAGCATCCCGGTGACAATCATCGGTTTTGCACCAAAGCGGTCGGCAATGGCGCCACCGAAAATGCCTAAGCCTTGTTGTACAAACTGCCGCAAACCAAGAGCAAAACCGACAACCAGCGCGGTCCAACCCAGTTGTTCAACAAAGTGTATTGATATTAAGGGAAAAACGACGAAGAAGCCCAGAACGACCAGCAAGTTATCAAATAACAAGAAGTACTTGCCCAGGCTACGTGCTTGCGAAACCAGTGACATTTCTCACCATTGGAATATTAGGAAGAGAAAATAATATAATTCTTCTATATTCTGTACTTAATTTAATCGTTAGGGTAGTGATTTATAGATAATATTTTTTTATCGTAAGCGGGTGGCTGGCAGGTATATTTTACAGATAGTGACTTAAATTTTTAATGGATAAATTAGGCATAACTAGGGAGAAATCATGTTTGGTTATCGTTCCACTTTACCGAAGGTTCGTCTGATAACAGAACGAATGGTGGTGCGTTTGGTGTACGAGCGAGATGCTTATCGTTTAGCTGAGTATTATGCAGAAAATCACGAATTTCTTAAACCTTGGGAACCGACCCGGGATAACAGCCATTGTCAGCCTTCTGGTTGGACAAGCCGATTGAATTTAATCACGGAAATGCAAAGACAGAGTGCAGCTTTTCATTTCTTGCTGCTTGATCCGAATGAAAATGAAGTTATTGGTGTGGCGAATTTCAGTAATATTTTGCGCGGTGCTTTTCATGCCTGTTATTTGGGATATTCTCTTGGTGAAAAATGGCAGGGGAAAGGGCTGATGTATGAGGCATTGCAACCCGCTATTCGTTATATGCAGCGTCAGCAGGGTATGCATCGGATTATGGCTAACTATATGCCTGATAATCATCGTAGTGGTAAGTTGTTGGAACGATTGGGTTTTGAGCGTGAAGGATATGCAAAGAAATATCTGATGATAAATGGAATTTGGCAGGATCATGTATTAACCGCACTGACAGATGAAAAATGGAATGGAAAAAGCTGATGATCAGATTGTACTGCTAGATAAACAAGGAACTGCCTAGTTACAAAGTTATAGCGGAACTTAAATTACAGTCTCGTCGTAAGCCCCATCATGGGGCTTTTGCTCATTAATGAACAAACAGATGTAGAGAGAAGGAGGGAAATGTAACTTGAAAGATGGTGTTTCCTCATACCTTATTTTTGACCCTTTTTTCTCAGTTAATTATAACTTATTGATTTATTTAAGAGATTAGCATCTGTTAAAAAAAAGGGTTTTTCTCCTTTGTGTCATTTTGCTCTTTAATAATCAAGAGATTAAAGTTAGTATTCAACAGTTCACTGCCGTACAGGCAGCTTAGAAAATAACGGCATCCGTTGTTTTCATAAACTACCTGTTCACTGCCGTACAGGCAGCTTAGAAAGTGTGCCCCCCGGACGGCACCGGCTTCAACCAGTTCACTGCCGTACAGGCAGCTTAGAAATCACAAAGACAAAGTGGGGAGCGTAACCCTAAGTTCACTGCCGTACAGGCAGCTTAGAAAGATGATGAGGGGCAGCTACTTGTCGATGAAGTGTTCACTGTCGTACAGGCAGTTTAGAAATTAGAAAGATCGATTTATAATACCCTTTTGACGCAAATGGTATTCTCTGACAGACTGCAATGCATAGGAGCTATCTATATAGCAGACTTACCAATGGAGGCAACCATGAGTCATACCCGTTACGAAACTGATGTGGTCGCTTGGGCGAATGAGCAAGCAGCATTATTGCGTGCAGGTAAATTCTCTGAGATCGATATAGTTAATATTGCCGAGGAGATTGAGGACGTGGGCAAGAGTGAAAAACGTGAACTGGCAAGTCGTATGGCGGTTTTGTTGGCCCATCTTCTGAAATGGCAATTCCAGCCTGGCCGTCGTGGTTCAAGCTGGCAACGAACTATCAGGGAACAGAGAAAAGCACTGGAATTGCATATAAAAGAGACACTTAGCCTGAAAAGTACCATTGCTGATGAAAACTGGTTTGCTAAAGTTTGGGCTGATGCCGTTTCTTCCGCTGCCGACGAAACAGGGCTGGATATGTTCCCGGATGAATGTATCTGGAATATAAATCAGATCTTTTCCCAAGAGTTCTATCCTGATTAAATTAAGCTTTAATGAGTTGACTTATTTAACGCACTGACTTCGGTTGGTGCGTTTTTTTGAGCATGATTTTGAGATAAATACGATGAATTTATTGAAATCGCTGGCTGCGGTCAGTTCTATGACCATGTTTTCCCGGGTTTTGGGCTTTATCCGTGATGCCATTATTGCCCGTATATTTGGGGCAGGTACAACAACGGATGCTTTTTTTGTTGCATTTAAATTACCTAATCTGTTGCGCCGTATTTTTGCAGAAGGCGCATTTTCTCAGGCATTTGTGCCGATTCTGTCTGAATATAAAAATCAGCAGGGAGATGAAGCGACCCGGACGTTTATTGCCTATGTTTCCGGTATGCTGACGTTAATTCTGGCGGTTGTTACGGTGCTGGGTATTTTAGCTGCACCGTGGATGATTTATATTACCGCGCCGGGTTTTACCGATACTGCGGATAAATTTGCTCTGACGACAAATCTGTTAAGAATTACTTTTCCCTATATTTTTCTGATATCGTTGGCCTCGTTGGCAGGGGCAATCTTAAATACCTGGAATCGGTTTTCTGTACCGGCTTTCGCCCCGACGTTGCTTAATATCAGCATGATTGTGTTTGCGCTGTTTGTCGCCCCTTATTGCAATCCACCGGTGATGGCGTTGGGTTGGGCGGTTGTTGCCGGCGGTATTTTGCAACTTGTCTATCAGCTTCCTCATCTGAAAAAAATTGGAATGCTGGTATTACCGCGCATCTCTTTCCGTGACAGTGGCGTATGGCGGGTTATCCGACAGATGGGGCCGGCGATCCTTGGGGTTTCAGTCAGCCAGATTTCATTAATTATTAATACGATTTTCGCCTCATTTCTGATATCCGGTTCTGTGTCCTGGATGTATTACGCTGACCGTTTGATGGAATTACCTTCCGGTGTATTGGGCGTTGCTCTTGGAACAATTCTTTTGCCTTCGCTGGCGAAAAGTTTTTCCAGTGGCAATCATGAGGAATACACTAAACTGATGGATTGGGGGCTGCGGCTCTGTTTCCTATTGGCACTGCCTTGTGCTATCGCGCTAGGTATTCTGGCAGAACCTTTGACGGTTTCTCTTTTCCAGTATGGTAATTTCACCGCATTTGATGCAGCAATGACTCAGAAGGCATTAATTGCTTACTGTTTCGGGCTGATGGGGATAATTATTGTTAAAGTATTGGCACCGGGTTTTTATTCCCGTGGAGATATCAAAACACCGGTGAAAATTGCGATTGCGACTTTAATTTTGACTCAACTAATGAATCTGGCTTTTGTGGGTCCACTGAAACATGCCGGGTTGGCGCTTTCTATCGGTTTGGCAGCGTGTTTCAACGCAGGTATGCTTTACTGGCAATTACGGAAGAAAAATATTTTTAAGCCGCTGGTGGGGTGGGGTGTTTTCTTATTTAAACTGATTGTGGCAATTGCAGTAATGGTTGCTGTGTTAGCGGTGACTTTATGGTTGATGCCAGCATGGGAACAGGGAAATATGGCTATGCGTCTGTTGCGGTTAATGATGGTGGTTATCGCTGGGGCTGCTAGTTATTTTGCGGCATTGATGCTGATGGGTTTCCGGTTGAAAGATTTTGCCCACCGTGGTTTATAAATAAGTTCAGGTATCCCGGCGGTTATTCTCGGATCAAGCCACGTTTGAGCTTTCGGAGATTGCTGGGATATCAACTTGCATAGAATTAATGTAACCAACTAATTGATTTGTGACTTATATATTTTCATCGTTGAAATATTAATAATTAAGTGATATCTCAGATGTTATAGTCACTTAATTTAATAAAGTTTGAATAAAAAGTTCATTGTGCGTGCCAGGTCGTGTTTTTATTGGTATCGTCCTGTGTTCATCGGATTATTCAGAAGTCATAGATTAACTTACTGACCTTGATAGATTTAACTGAGTGGGGAAGAATTTATGTGGTTTGAAAAATTAAGTCATATTCAATCAGGTAAAACTGATCATATATTATTCTGTTTCCCTTATGCGGGTGGCTCGGCAGAAGTTTTTCGTAGCCTGAGCACTTGTCTGGCGAAAAATATCGCGGTATATGCATTACAATTGCCAGGTGGCGGCAGTCGTTTTGGTGAAGCGTTAAGCCGGGATGTGGAAAAGATTTTGCAGGCAGTACATGGGGAAATGAGACATCTGATTAACGGTAGCCGGTTTTCTTTATTTGGGCACAGTAACGGCGGTTTGTTTGCTTATGAATTGGCTAACCGGTTAAATAATGAGAACCAATCTCCGGCAAACGTATTTATTTCCGCAGAAGCCGCTCCGCATATTACCAATTTTAAAGAAGATCCATTTGATTTTTCTGATGCACAATTGAGTGAGTTGTTGGCAAAATACGGTGAAACGCATGATGAGGTCATCAATAATGAAGATTTCAAAGCGATATTCTTTCCTATTATTCGTAATGATTTATCGCTTAATTACCATATGAAGCATTACTTGCGGCAAAAGCAAAGTGTCTCTGAACTCGTTTTAATTCATGGACGAGAGGATAAAACGATGTCAAAAGAGGATATGCTGGCGTGGGAAAGCTACACTTGTGGTGGTGTTGATATTCACCTCGTCGATTCTGATCACTTCTTTATTCAGCATATCCCGAAAGTGGTTGCTAATATCATTCATACCAGAATTGCATTGAGCACCAAACAATAACGGACGATGACTGTATAGTACAAACCTTAACCGGCGTGATAAGGCAATGTATGCCTGTATCACGCCAATTTTTCAGAGAAAACTGTGATTGTACAGTTACATCCGCTCTACCGTCTCAATGCCCAATGTATTCAGACCTTGCTTTAGCGTCTTAGCGGTCAGCAAAGCCAGTTTCAGGCGGCTCTGGCGCAGTTCTTCGTTTTCTGCATTCAGGATCTGACAGTGTTCATAGAAACCAGAGAACAGACCGGCTAAATCGTACAGGTAAGCACACATAACGTGTGGTGTACCTTCACGGGCGACAGCGGTGATAGTCTCTTCAAATTGTAACAAACGGGTTGCCAGAGCTTGTTCACGATCCTCATTCAGGATAACCGGTAGAGTCAGGCTGCTTTCATCAATATCGGCACGTTTGAAGATCGAGGCCACGCGGGTATAGGCATATTGCATATAAGGCGCGGTGTTACCTTCAAAGGCGAGCATATTATCCCAATCGAAGATGTAATCTGTCGTACGGCTTTTGGAGAGATCGGCATATTTCACTGCGCCGATACCCACAGCTTCAACCACTTTTTTCAGTTCATCTTCTGGCATATCCGGGTTTTTCTCACGGATAAGTTTATCGGCACGTTCAATGGCTTCATCCAGCAGATCGGTCAATCTGATAGTACCACCGGCACGGGTTTTGAATGGTTTGCCATCTTTACCCAGCATCATGCCGAACATATGGTGTTCCAGTGACATGGTTTCAGGTATATAGGCCGCTTTACGAACGATGGCCCATGCTTGCATTAAATGCTGATGTTGACGGGTATCGATATAATAAAGCACGCGTTCAGCGTGCAGGGTATCATAACGATATTTTGCACAGGCGATATCCGTTGTGGTGTAAAGATAGCCGCCATCCTTTTTCTGGATAATCACGCCCATCGGTTCACCTTCTTTGTTTTTAAACTCATCAAAGTAAACCACGGTTGCACCATCACTTTCTACCGCCAGACCTTTCTGTTTCAGATCAGCGACAATACCGGGCAGTAGATCGTTGTACAGACTTTCCCCCATCACTGCATCTTGAGTCAAAGTGACATTCAGGCGGTCATAGGTTTGCTGGTTCTGGGCCATCGTGATATCCACCAGCTTGCGCCACATCGTACGGCAATACTCATCACCGCCTTGCAGCTTCACCACATAGCCACGGGCGCGGGCCGCAAACTCTTCATCTTCATCATAGTTCTTTTTCGCTTCACGATAGAAAGCTTCCAGATCGGCCAGTGCCATATCGCCGGCATTTTCGTTCTGCACTTTCTCCAGATAGGCGATCAGCATACCGAACTGAGTTCCCCAATCACCAACGTGGTTAGCGCGGATAACCTTATGGCCGAGGAATTCAAGTGTACGCACCGCAGCATCACCAATAATTGTGGAGCGCAGATGACCAACGTGCATCTGTTTAGCAACATTGGGTGCTGAATAATCGACAACGATAGTTTGCGGTTCGACTGGAGTAACGCCCAATTTCTCATCTTTCAGTGCAGTTTCGATATTCGCGGTAATCCAGGTTTTATCAAGAAAAATATTGATAAAACCGGGGCCGGCGATTTCAACTTTACTGGCAATACCTTGCAGATCCAGCAGGCTAACAACTTTTTCTGCCAGTTGTCGGGGTGGCATACCCACTTTTTTGGCGGCAGCCATCACACCATTGGCCTGATAGTCACCAAATTGCACTTTCGCGGATTGACGGACGTGAGCTTCGCTGTCGGCTGGAGCACCTGCTGCAATCAGCGCCTGGCTGACTTTTTCTGAAAGAATCGCCTGAATATTCACCTGGTTACCTTAAATTACGAAATGAGAAGTAAAGAAAGTAAGTATAGTACCGTAAAAACACGCTAATTCAGATAAAAAGACGTGAGTTCGGATAAAATTCGGGTAAAAAGACGAAAAATGTATAGCAAATACCATGATCAAGTAAAGCCCTGCTGTTGCTACTGTTCAGCTATAGGATGAGAAGACAAAAAACGTGTTTTCTTAAAAAATCGTTAATAATTTTAGCGAAAGAGCAGCAAAAATAAGAACTAGTTTGTAAGATAAAGGTCAAAGAATTGCTTATCTGTGATGTGTTCCCCGTGTTCACGGGGATGAACCATATAATATAGATTTGGTTGTTAAAAATAAGGAATGAGTTCCTCGCATTGGCGGGGATAAACCGGTGATATTTGCTGTGATGATGAAAAAACACGGTACGGATTATTTAACGGAGTGGTTATGATTAGAGTTAGTCGAATCGTTAATAAATAATGGCAAAGTGAGTTTTAAATTGTAATGTTTTGAAAAGAAATGTCAGTGTGAATGTAATAATAACATGATGATAAACCACATTATAATCGTAGAGTATGAGTATGTCGTGATTAATCTATTTGGTTTTTTTCTGGCAAAAATGTGATGCAATGATTAATGGAATAACCAAACATATGAATCATAACTGACCGTGGAGTAAATATATTATTTGTTAATAATCAATATGTTGAGTTTAATATTGTCATGATGATAATTTGGCGATAGATGGTGAATTAGAGGCTTTTTTGTTTATATAGATTGTTTTTTTGATCAGTTGGTCAATTTAACGATATCTATTCTTTGCTTAATGAAAACCTGAATCCTTTTTATATTTATAGCGCATTATTATCAATTTTCTTTTGTAAATTTTCAAAGAAGTTCTTGCACTCTGATGATGATTTAATAATTATTGTATAAACTTTGTCATATGGTCGAATATGAAAGAATATCATCAGATACTCTTTGTCGTTATCAACAGGGATTAACTGATTGGTGTTTGTTTCTTTTGTTTTCCGCCTATCCGGCTTTTTGTGTGGGATATAGGCCGTGTGTTGTATTCACGTTAAAAGAAGGAAATAAAACCAATGGGTATATCCGATCCGCGTCTGTGTTTCGATTGTAAGCGGTTTTTGAAAAACTGGGTAGAATTTCAGTTGGTGGATGAACAGGATAAGCCGCTGGTCAACATGCCTTATCGCCTGATCAGTCGTGGAACCCCAGGTTATGTGCGTCAGGGGGTAACCGATGGTTTCGGTGTGCTTAGGGAAGAGATGCTGTTACCCCATCCGGTGACACTGTATATCGCTGCTCAACCCTTGGCGGATGAAATGGAACAGCGTCCGTTGCGGGAAATACGCAGTGAAGAAGCGTCGGTGGTGAAGCTAAAAGCGGAAGCCGAAGGTCATCAATATCGCTATGTGACCATTGGGCAGATTAGTGATGGGGTGCCGGTGATTAAGGGATGGAATCCCAAAGATATTCCACCTCCGTATCATTTCCCGAACCCAGAGCCAAAAGGCTATGAAGTTCATCCGTTAAATCAACGTTATGTACTGGAAGTGTGCCCGTTCCGGGCTTGGGTCTTACAACTGCATCATCAGAAAGAGTATTCCATTGTCAATGCACATAACCAGTGTTTGATGAGTGTGCTGGCTTATGCCGATGGTGATGTCAATGTAGAAGGCTCTGTTAAACATTTTTTTAACCGGCAAATGGTGGATGTTTCAATCTTTCCCTATAAAGTGGAGGAATTGTCGGCAACACCTGTGGTCTATGATGTGCCATTTAGTGAACGTTATACTCGGGTAGAGTTTATTGATTCACGAGCAGGAAACAACAAGCAGGGGGATACCCAACTGTTTTATGCGGCCAGTCAAAATGATGCGGTTGTTAGTTGGCGGGGTACAGCCAGTTGGAGAGATGCCTTAACGGATACTACGTTCCAGCCCCTGGAATTGAGCTGTGATGATGAAAAAGCGCTGTGCAGTGAATTTATTCACCATGGCAAAGTGCATAAAGGGTTCTGGGAAGCGTTTAACTTGGTTGAAAAGCTAACAGTCCCGGGTGATGAAAATCTAATGGTATTCAATGAGATTCTGGACTTGGCTAAAAGGAAAAAGCTATTTATTTGTGGTCACAGCTTGGGAGGCGCTCTGGCATTATTGCACAGTGCACAACTGAAAGAGCACAATCCTTGTCTATACAGTTATGGGATGCCACGAACATTAACCCGCAGTGCAGTAGAAGAATTGTCTTCCATTACCCATTATCGCCATGTGAATGAAGATGACCCGGTTCCTTCTGTGCCCTGTGAGAAAGATATGGATAATGGTTTTTTCAATTACTGGACACCGGCGGGGTATGACTGGGAAATTGTGAAACTCGTGTCACCTTCACCGATTGTTAAAGCGATTAAACAAGCGACAGCCAGTAAAGAAATTTATCTGCATCATGGCAAAGTGGTTCATTTCTTAAAAGCTGGTGCCTGCCCGGAATGGCTGATTATTGCCAGTAATGCATCATTGATAACCAGATTAAGTGCAGAGGACATATTAAGTAATACGACAAAGCTGTATTTAATTCCTGAGCTGGATAAAGAAACAGAACACTCTTTCGCGCAGGCAGGTGAACAGCAAAACGCCCTGTTTAACCAGCTCACTCCGCAAGAAAAGGATAAATTGTTTGCTGAAAATAAAGATCCTGAGTTAAAAGACAAATTAAGTATTCTTAATCACTTCTCATCCAGATATGCCAGTTATATTGACGCACGTCTTAAAGAGTTATGTGAACCGGATAAAATGACGGTTTATCAGGACAGTCAGCGTCACTTTAAGGAAAAAATGGATGTTTATAAAAGCCTGATCCCAGATGCTATTTACTACCGTAATCTCTGTTTTCTGGAAATGGACAAACAATTAATAACGTCATTGGCCGTTAGTCAGCAGACAGAAAAAGGGAAACTGGCTTTACAGCATTATTGCGATGGTAAGGAACTCTCAGTATGAGAATAGTAAAAGTCACGCTGTTGCTACTATTGCTGTATTTTATTTACTGGGCGTTGGGCGATACCTTTTTTAACTGGCTTTTTCCCTTTTCATCTGACGGAAAGGGGCCGTGGATAACCGTGGAGGGTGTTGCGCCGAAATACACAAAACCGTATGTGTCAGCAGAATACATATCAAAAAAATGCTTTGAATATCAGTTGCATGCTGATATGTCGCCTTATAAGGTACCGACCTATAACGGATTGCGCCTGGATGTAAAGGCAGATCCGAAAACGGGTTATTTTCAGGCGAAATTACCCTTCAGTGGTGGAGGGTGGTGTAAGTGGAAGATTGACCAGGCGTTTGTGTCAGTGAGTTATACCGATGTTAGCCACCTGGAGAAAGATGCTATACCCTATGGAGGAACGGGTCTAACCGCCTTTATCAACGATGCTGTTCAAACAAATCTTAGCGAAACGGCGGCATCGAATATCATTGATTTTAGCCCGGTTATTTACCCTGTTTTGAAGATGGTTGAGAAAAGCCCGAAAAGAATATCCTTACAGGGTGAAGTATCAAAAATGCGCTCTTTTCGACTAACGTTAACTCCAGGAACTGAATGGAAAATTACCTTTAAGCCTAAGCTGGATGAGACCAAAATGGCAAAGGTCACTGTGACTGACGAGAAAGGCGAGTGGGTTGAATATCCTGGCGGGCGAATTGAAACCGGTACTCAAACAGTCGATTTTCGGTACATGTATATGAACATGAAGTAACGCTATCAGAACCTCCCATTTACTTCTAATAAGATGGACAAGAAGATTTGATATTGAATACGCTATACAGATAACACTGTAGGAATTGAGGAAAACTGACCATGATAAATATGAAACGCTATGGCACGGAACCACCAATATGAAAATATTAAAGGTCACACTGTCATTATTATTTTTGTATTTTATTTACTGGTCTATGGGCGATACCTTTTTTAATTGGCTTTTTCCCTTTTCATCTTCTGAAAAAGAACAGTTGATTACCGTGGAAGGAATCGTGCCGAAATACACAAAACCGTATGTATCCGCGGAATATATCTCAAAAAACTGTCTTGAGTATCAGTTGGATGCAGGAATGTCGCCTTTTAAAGTACCGACTTATTATGAATTAGACTTGGATATAAAAGCCGATCCGCAAACAGGTTATTTTCAGGCGAAATTACCTTTCAATGGTGGAGGGTGGTGTAAATGGAAAATCAACCGGGCGTTTGTGTCCGTGGGTTATGCCGATTAGCCACCTGGTGAAAGATGCTATACCCTATGGAGGAACGGGTCTAACTGCCTTTATCAACGATGCAGCGCGAACAAATTATTCTGAAGCCTCTGAGACTCGTGCATTGAATACGATAGACTTCAACCCGGTTATTTACCCTGTGTTGAAACTAGTTGAAGGGCGGCCAAAAAGAATTTCCTTACAGGGTGTGGTGGGTTTGTTTCCTTTTCGGCTGAAATTAACTCCAGGAGCGGAATGGAAAATTACCTTTAATCCTAAGCTGGATGAAACCAAAATGCCGAAGATCATCGTGACTGACGGGAAAGGTGAATGGGTTGAATATCCTGATGGTCGGGTGGATATAAACAGAGATTCCATTGATTACTGGAAAATAAAATAACGTCACCAAGGCCATATTACGGCTTGACCTAAACACTAACACCCGAAATAAGGAGTCCCTATGAACGAGGGGTTACACTTTCTCTGTCAGATTACCGATTTGCCGGAGAAAACATTTGCGGTAGCAGAATTCTCTTTACAGGAAGAATTATCCGAACTGTTTACCCTCTCTTTAACTCTGGTCAGTAAACGGGCGGATATTGACCTGGAATCACTGCTATTACAATCGGTGACATTCCGGGTGGTTTTCAACGGCGTTGAGCAACGCCAAGTCAGCGGCATTATCGCACAGGCTGTACTGGGTGACACTCATACTCACCGCACCGTTTATTACCTCACCGTCCGGCCTGCGCTCTGGCGGATGAACCTGAATCAGGACAGCCGGATTTATCATCGGCAAAGCGTACCGGAAATCCTCAACAGCTTACTGAAAAAACACTATATTCTGGCCGATTCCCAACTGAATGAGTTTCATTACACGCGCGAATATGTGACGCAAAAACGCGAGTCCGATTATGACTTTTTTGCCCGGTTAGTCGCCGAAGAAGGGCTGAATTTCTGGTTTGAAGACGACAAATTGTTTTTCAGTGACAGCCACTTAGGCATGACGGCCAATTTACCGCTGGTCTACAACCCTCAGGCAGAGTTAGCCACTGAAATGAATGTGATTAATCAGGTGCGTCTGGGTGTCTCCATGACCCCGCAACGGGTGATCTATAAGGACCGAAATCCGCAAAACCCCGCTTACCGCCTGACACACCGGGCCAATGTCGATCCGCGTGTTATGGGGCAAGAAACCCTGTTTTCAATTTTTGAAAGCTACGGCCGTTTTCAGAAAGACGCGGAGGCGAAACCGTTTGTCCAGCGCCGTCAGCAGGCCGTTCAGAATCAACGTCAGTCCGGTAGCGGGCAAAGCAACTGTTTTAAACTGATGCCCGGTAAAATCTTTGACCTCAGCGAACATCCGGTTGATGCCATGAACACCCGCTGGCAAATCGTGACCATTCACCATTACGGCAAGTGTCCGCAGGCACTGCAAGAAACCGGCGGCGGCTCAGGAAGTTATCTGCATAACGAATTCAGTTTTATTTCCGGTTATAAGGATTGGCGAGCGCTCTATCGCTACAAGCCGCTGGCGGATGGTGATGAAGTGGCGACCGTGGTGGGCCCGGCAGGGGAAGAGATTTATGTCAGCAAAGAGGGTTGTATTCGCGTCCATTTTCACTGGGATCGCTATGATAAGGCCGATGAAAACGCGTCTTGTTGGGTCCGGTTCGCACAGGGCTGGAATGGCAGCGGTTACGGTTTTATGGCGGTTCCCCGTATCGGTCAGGAAGTGATCGTCTCCTATTTGAATGGCGATATTGATCGGCCGATTGTCACCGGCTGCACCTACAATGGCTTAAACCGGCCCCCGCTGGATTTACCCGCCGAGAAAACCCGCACCACGTTTAAAACCCGAACCCACAAAGGTGACGGTTTTAACGAATTGCGGTTTGAGGATGCCAAAGATCAGGAAGAGATTTACCTGCACGGGCAGAGAGATCTGACCGCCCATATTCAGCACGATGCTTACTGGCATATTAAACACGACCATAAACAAAGGATCGATAATAACCGGTACAGTGAAATCCATGCCGATGACCACCGGAAAATCGCCGGCTCCGGTAAATACAGTACCGATGGGGATGTATCGCACCGTATCACCGGCAGTCAGCATTTACAGACCGGGGAGGCGTTGATCGCTGAAAGCGGTCAGGAAACGCACCTGAAAAGCGGCGGTAAAATTGTGTTGGAAGCAGCGTCAGAAATTACCTTAAAAATCGGCGGCCATTTTATCCGGTTAACGCCCGGCGGTATTCTAACCTCCCCCAATTTATCCGTTGGGCAAGGCGCTGCCGGTGTCGGACGTGGTTTGTCTCTGCAATTACCAGAGGGTGTTGCGCCTCTGCCGGGTGTCGAATTTCCAGCCAGACCGCTTTGTGCTGTGCAGGCTCAATTGGAAGCTAATTTGATGATCGATAACCAGGGGGATATATGAACATTTCTATCAATTGGCAACAGTGGCTGACAACGTCTAATAGGCCACCTGTTTTCTTTATGCTCAATTCACTGGCAGAGCCGAATCCTGTCACTCTCTTTTATAAAAACGACTGGGTAGAGCAGGCTTTTCCATTGTATAGCGGTACACCGATGGATCACCTGTTGGCACAAAGTCCCTGGCTGGTTCAGCCCAAGTCAGGCTATCTGTCAGTCATCGGTTACCTGCTTGATAGCCAAACCCTGAGCGATAACAGTTGGGGCTGGGCTTACCGCAGTGAGGATTTATGGCCCCAACAGCTTAATCACTGGCGTTCACGCCAACAGGTGATATTGCAGGAGAGGCAAGTGCTCTTGCGCAGTATGGATCCCCGCATTCTCAGTCAGTTATTACCGGCAATGATAATCAGTGACTGGTCGGGATTCCTGACGCCGGTGAGTGAATTAATGATCGACGCACCTGAGCCACAAATTTATTCCCGCCCTGAAAATTGTGGTCAAAGTGAGAGTGAAAAGCCCTTTGTCTTGGGTCATCATTTACTTGAGGCTTGGTTCCATTCTGATTACGCCTTGCAAGGGCAGGTATTTGCGCTCATTAGCGATTTATGGGAAAACCACGGTAAGCAAGTTGAGAAACTGGTGCAGATTACTTACAGACGCTCTTGAGCAATAACGAACATTGGATAGCACATGATGGTTAACATCTTGCGAATTTCTAAACCTGTCATGGTTGCGGCTTTACACAACAAGAAATGCGGTTAAGTTTTCGTTACTTAGCAATACGATCAATTTCTTGTTGTGAAATATTACATTGAAAATGATATTTTGTCTTTATCATAGTGACCTGTTTTTTAGGTAATTATATTTCTGATAAACAGAAAATAAGAAAATTGCTTTTTTCATTAGTTAAAATCCCAAAATCAATATAATAAAAAAATATATAATATATATTTTTGGCATTGTTCCTAATGTAATTAATTCCTATTTTGTTGTTATTTAATGTTTTTTATTTTAAGTGAATCTTATTGATTAAAATTGAAAATCTTTTGCAAATTATTTGTTGAAATTTTTAATAAAAAAGAAATTAATATCGTTTATGATTTAATAAATCCAAGAAAATAGCTCACCAGCATTGACCTAAAAAGGAACTACTATGCTTTGGAAGAATACTTCTAACCAATTTGGGCATTTATCTGTCCTTTTACACTGGCTGGTTGCACTGACCGTGTATGGCATGTTTGCACTGGGGCTGTGGATGGTGACGTTGGGGTATTATGATACGTGGTATCACGGTGCACCTGAAATTCATAAAAGTATCGGGATCATACTGCTGATAGCGATGGTGGTACGAGTTATCTGGCGCTTTGTTTCTCCACCACCAAAACCCTTAGCCAGTTATAGTCGCCTGACCAAAATCAGCGCTGTTTTAGTGCATATTCTGTTGTATATTTTACTGTTTAGCATTCTGATTAGTGGTTATTTAATTTCGACTGCTGATGGGCAGCCAATTTCTGTCTTTGACTGGTTTACTGTGCCAGCCACATTAACCGGTCAGGGGAAACAGGCAGATACTGCTGGAATGATCCATCTTTACCTTGCCTGGACAGTGGTGATTTTATCGTTATTACATGCTGTTGCTGCGTTAAAACACCATTTTATTGACCGTGATGCAACCCTGAAGCGTATGCTGGGTTTCCGTCCTGAATAATACAAAACGATTATGGAGAATAATATGTTGAAGAAGACGTTACTTGGCCTGACTGCGGGTGCATTGTTACTGAATGCAAGTTCTGCATTAGCAGCCAATTATAAAATTGATATACCGGGTCAGCATGCCTTTATTGAATTCCGTATTCAGCATTTGGGTTATAGCTGGTTATATGGATCATTTAAAGATTTTGATGGTTCTTTCACCTTTGATGAGAAAAACCCGGCGGCGGATAAAGTTGATGTCACAATTAAAATAGCCAGTTTGGATACTAACCATGCCGAACGTGATAAACACTTGCGCAGTAAAGATTACTTTAATACAGAGAAATACCCTGAAGCAAAATTCGCTTCAACCGATGTGAAAAAAGAGGGGAATAAATATACTATTACAGGTGATCTGACTTTAAATGGTGTGACAAAGCCCGTGGTATTGAATGCAGTATTGATGGGAGAAGGTAAAGACCCATGGGGTGGTTACCGCGCAGGTTTTGAAGCTTACAGTAAAATCAACCTGAAAGACTTTAATTTCAAAGCAGATTTAGGCCCTAAATCACAGGAAGCGGATTTACTGATTTCTGTCGAAGGTGTTAGGGAAAAGTAATATCCTGATTACTTAACGTAAACTGAATAAATAAAAACCTGGCTAATGCCAGGTTTCAGGCTGCTGACTAACCCATTAATCCTTTTTTTATTGCATTATTTTTGTTAGTGTTTTTTCCGTTTCCTAACCCGTATTTAAATTTCCCGATTTTCATTAAATTGATATTTAAGTTTTACCGTTTTTCCTTTTCCTGCATTTGATTTTTCAGGTTTAAAACCAGAGAGAGTAATTTACTAATTTAGTTTTCGTAAATTAAAAAATGAGAATTTTTCTTGCTCAAGTTCTGTCATATGAGCAATATGAGGCAAATTTCGAATTCCGTTCCCCTTATTTAAAGGGATTAATCGATTGAGATACATTTTTGTCTTCCTAAATGTGATGAATAGAAGAGAGTCTTTTTTCCAATGGATAACATGTTCTCCTAATCAACGGAGATGAGCCATAAATGAAGTGATAATTCGATTTACTTCAAATACTGTTCCTTGTGTCCACGGGGATGAGAATTCATTGGCATCCGTTTTTGCTTTATCTATGCCTTTCTTAATGAAGACGGTTGCATTCGTGTCCATTTTCACTGGGATCGTTATGATAAGGCCGATGAAAACGCGTCTTGTTGGGTACGGTTCGCACAAGGCCTGGAATGGCAGGGTCAGGAAGTGATTGTGTCTTATCTGAACGGCGATAAAACTGAATGAGTCAGAGGGGCGCTCACTGAGCAATATCAGACCACTAAATCGCATGATAGCTAGCATCTTGCGAATTTTTGACAGCTGTTTAGGGCGGTTCTTTAGCTATTGCTATGCGAGGCTGGCAAGAAATTCCAGTGCCTGTGGGTGGCGATCCACCATTTTAATCAGTAACATAGCTTGTTTATTCGGTTTAGCCCGCCCTTGTTCCCAGTTCTGATAGCTTGAAACGGCGGAGGCTCCTCGGCGTTCAGGTCTGGAGGAGATACCAATTTATTGCATGTTAACCAGGATGATATGACACATTTTTCTTTTGTTGTTGAATTACAGAATATTGCTGAATTACAGGATTTAGCTGCTGATCTGGCAATGTTCACACATAAACTAGCGCAATTCAGGCAGCGGCTTAATCTGGATTTTGATAAATATCAGGCCGATCATATCTCTTTACGCTGTCATGATATGGACGTAGCGGAGCGCTGGCGTACAGGTTTTTTACAGTGTGGAAGTTTGATGTCGGAAAGTATGATTAATGGGCGTCCAATCTGTTTGTTTGATTTGGCACAGCCAATAACGGTGCTTAACTGGCAGATTGATTGTGTTGAATTGCCATACCCCGGTAAGAAAACCTATGCACATCAGGGATGGGAGCATGTGGAGCTGGTGCTGCCCGTGGCGCCGGAAATGTTATCGGCAGCAGCAAGGGCATTATTACCGCAGCCTTTGCCGGCCGGTTTTTCTGTTAAAGAGAGTCAGCCCAAAGGGGAGCAGGAGCGGCTGCCTAATCCTACCTTAGCAATCACTGATGGTGAGATCACAGTCAAATTTCACCCATTTACATTGCGTGACATTGTTAAAAGTGAGCACCAGTCAGCAAAATTAACTTTTCCATCCCTGTGATCCAGATAAAAATTCTGACCTTGTGATTTCCTACAAATCATTGAGAATAATTAAATGTCATAGTTAGTGAGTTGAGTTACTGAATCGTTTAGGTTCATTAATTGCTCGTTATTGACTGGGTGTTCAAGGAACTTCTGATGACAAAGTTAGAAATTTGTTGTTTTAGCGTAGGTTGCGCATTAATCGCACAACAGGCTGGGGCTGACCGGATAGAGTTGTGTGCCAGTCCGACGGAAGGGGGATTAACACCGAGTTTTGGTACATTGAAGCAGGCTATTGAGCAATTAACTATTCCTGTACATCCAATTGTACGTCCAAGAGGCGGTGATTTTTGCTACAGCCATTCAGATTTTGAGGTGATGAAAAATGATATTGCCCAGATCCGTGATATGGGATTTATGGGCGTCGTTTTTGGTGTATTGGATGAAGAAGGACATATTGATTTGCCGCGGATGCAACAATTGATGGCGTTGTCCGGCGATATGGCTGTCACTTTTCACCGTGCGTTTGATATGTGTTTTAATCCTAACGTGGCATTGGATCAACTGACTCAGCTTGATGTTAAGCGAATATTGACTTCCGGCCAGCAACAGAATGCTGAATTGGGGTTACCCTTATTGAAAGAGCTTCATCAGGCCAGTCAGGGGCCAATTATTATGGCGGGCGCGGGTGTTCGCCTGAGTAATATCCATAAATTTATGGATATAGGGCTAACGGAAGTTCACAGTTCTGCCAGCCGGGTGATGCCTTCCACCATGACCTACCGCAAAGCGGGGGTGACGATGAGTTCTGACAATGAAGTGGATGAGTTTTCACATTACTGCGTTGATGGTGGTGCGGTAGAGGTCATGAAAGGGATGCTGAGTCTGACTTTGTTTGAATAAATCCTACTCTGTTAAGCAAATTTCGCACTGGCCCTGTTGGGCCAGCTCTCAAACTCAGGGTTTACGGGCAATCAGTAACGCACGCAGCGGAGCGGGATAACCCTCAATGGTTTTACTGCTATCTTCAGGATTAAGAAAATCAGATAACGACTCTGTTTTCATCCAGTCTGTACGACGTTGTTCTGCCATGGTAGTTACCGCGTGATCGACAATCCTCACATCAACAAAACCGCATTTTTCCAGCCAGACTTTCAGCATTTTCGCTGATGGGATGAAATAAACATTATGCATCTGGGCATAGCGTTCTCCAGGGATTAGGCAGGTGTATTCATCACCTTCAACAACCAAACTTTCCAGCACCAATTCGCCATCGGACACCAGTTGGTTTTTTAACTGCCAAAGATGGTCGAGTGGGGAACGGCGGTGATAGAGGACGCCCATTGAAAAAACGGTATCAAAAGCGGCCAGTGCCGGTAATTGTTCGATGCCCAGAGGTAAAAGATGAGCACGTTGATCGCTGCCAAGCAACTTTCTGACGGCTTCAAACTGGCAGAGAAAAAGCTGAGTCGGATCGATACCAACCGCAAGTTCAGCTCCTTCACCGACCATCCGCCACAGGTGATAGCCGCTGCCACAGCCAACATCAAGAATTGTTCTGCCCGCTAAGGGAGAAATGTGGGGCAGTACCCGATCCCATTTCCAATCTGAACGCCATTCAGTGTCGATATTCACACCGTAAAGAGAGAATGGCCCTTTGCGCCACGGCATAAATATTCTCAATATATTGGTAATACAGACTTTTTCACTGGCGGATAGGGGGGGATCCCGCTCTGCGATCACGCCATTTTTTAGATCTAATTTGGTCGGCGAAATGTTGGGCAGGTTTTCCAGGGTTTTGACCCACGATTTAAAATTGCCATGCAGGGCGGCTTTTTGCCATTCATCCAGTTGAACCGGAAGACAATGAAGCCAGTGTTGGAGGTTGCTCCTGGCGATAAGCTGATAAAAATTACCGAAATCGATCATTTATCAGCTCCTTTTATCGCCAGTAATGAGCCGAAATTGAAACACTGAAACCAGACTTCAACATGTTCAAAACCAGACTGATGGAGGCGGGATTTATGTGTTTCGACAGAATCCGTCAGCATCACATTTTCAAGCATGCTGCGTTTCTGGCTGATTTCCAGTTCGCTGTAGCCGTTAGCACGCTTAAAATCATGGTGCATATTAAACAGCAACTCACCAATCTGTTGATCTTCAAAACTGAATTTCTCTGATAAAACTAACACACCGCCCGGACGTAATCCCTGATAAATCCGGTTAAGCAAACCTTGTCGATCTTGCGGGTCGATAAATTGTAAAGTGAAATTCAACACAACCATTGAGGCATTTTGAATATCAATATTGAGAATATCGGCTTCAATAACGTCAACCGGTGTGCGCGCCCGGAAAGCATCAATATGGCGACGACAGCGTTCTACCATAGCCGAAGAATTATCAACCGCAATGATCTTGCAATTTTCCGCGGTAATATTGCGGCGCATTGCCAGGGTTGATGCGCCAAGGGAACAACCCAGGTCATAAATCTGGCTGTTTGATGTCACGAAACGACTGGCCAGCATACCAATCATGGAAACGATATTTGAATAACCTGGCACAGAGCGTTGGATCATATCAGGGAAAACTTCTGCAACCCGTTCATCGAAACGCCAGTCACCCAGATTGGCAATGGGGGCGGCAAACAGGCTATCCCTTTGATTGTGAGGATCTTGATTTGACATAACAGCATTGATTATTAGAAAAAATAGAAGGGGGCATTCTAACAGATGTAAAGCTTGACCTTGAACCAATTTTCTCTGTATTGAAAAGCACCTTTAAATGACCTATTGTTCGCTTACATAAAAGAGTGGGGTGGTGTATGGCATATCAGATCTTAACAAATGTCGCGGCAAGTATTACCGATTTGAAACGTAACCCAATGGGGACATATTTGCAGGGGGAAGGTGAAGCTATTGCAATCCTGAATCGGAATGAACCTGCGTTTTATTGTGTGCCACCTGAATTATTTTCTTACTATTAGGAACTGGCCGAGGATGCCGTACTAAACAAAATTGCGGATGACCGCTTAAAAGATGCTGAATTTGTCAGTGTGAATCTAGATGATCTATAGTCTGCAATTTGAAAAGCGGGCCTTAAAAGAGTGGAAGAAGCTAGGTCATCCAGTTAAGGACCAGCTAAAGAAAAAACTGGTTGAACGCTTAGAAAACCCTCATGTGCCGTCTGCAAGATTAAGTGGGCGAGCTAACCGATATAAAATTAAATTGCGGTCTTCTGGCTATCGTTTGGTTTAAACACTTGCCCGTTTTGCATATCAACCCCGGGAAGTCTTCCTCATAAATGGAACAGCTATGATTAGAATAATAGGCAGCAGAACTCGCTGCCTGTTTGTTTCAGTGGCGGCAATATCAGACATAAAGAGAAAATATCTGTTCCCAGGGCAGGTAGTAAATATTGGCAATCACCATCAATACCATGGAGAGATAGGTTGCTACCATGCCTGAACGTCGCCAGCGGAACTCACGGTGGTACAGGCCATAATAATGTAACAACCTGCCAGTGAGCAGGATCAAACCACAGACATGTATCATCCAGACATTCGAGCCGTTCATCTCCATCATCACCAGTAATAACATAGAGATGGGAATATATTCCACAGCATTGCCGTGAATACGGATAGCGGTTTGCAATTCGTAAAAACCACCATCTCCATATGAAACCCGATATTGCGTTCTTAGTTTAACCACATCAAAAGACAGCTTAATCAATAATAGTGCGCCCAACACAACATAAAGCGAGCTAACCATTTTTAACTCCATTGCCTAACCGAAATTGGCCAATTAGGTTATGATAAACCTCAAAAATAAAACTGTCGCTATAAAAAACAGGAATTGAAAATAAATTTGTCTGATTATCAGACATCAAGGCAATTGTATTATCCAGGATATTGCCTGCCCTTATCTCTGAGCAGAATTTCTATTATAATGGCGGCCTTTTTTGACAGTTCTTGAACTTTTCGTATTTAAAAAAGTTCAAGAACGATGCCAAAATTTCCGCAGCGAAAGCACAACAGCCGAATAAAAGGATATTGTATGCGTACTGATTATTGTGGGCAGTTGAATCTGACCCATGAAGGCCAGAAAGTGACTCTTTGTGGTTGGGTAAATCGCCGCCGTGATCTGGGTGGCCTGATTTTTATTGATATGCGTGATCGTGAAGGTATCGTTCAGGTATTTTTTGATCCGGATCAGCAAGCAGCGTTTTCTTTGGCTTCTGAGCTGCGTAATGAATTCTGTATTCAAATCACCGGTACTGTACGCGCGCGTCCTGACAGTCAAATCAATAAAGATATGACTACCGGTGAAATTGAGGTTTTTGCGGAAAGTCTGAATATTATCAACCGCTCTGAACCTTTGCCTTTGGATAGCAACCAGACGAACAGTGAAGAGCAGCGTCTGAAATATCGCTATATTGATCTGCGCCGTCCTGAAATGGCAAATCGCCTGAAAACACGCGCTAAAATTACCAGCTTTGTCCGCCGTTTTATGGATGGTGAGGATTTCCTGGATATTGAAACGCCGATGCTGACTAAAGCGACACCAGAAGGTGCCCGTGATTATTTAGTGCCGAGCCGCGTTCATAAAGGCAAGTTTTATGCACTGCCTCAGTCCCCGCAGTTATTTAAGCAATTGCTGATGATGTCCGGCTTTGATCGTTATTATCAGATTGTGAAATGCTTCCGTGATGAAGATTTGCGTGCGGACCGCCAGCCGGAATTTACTCAGATCGACGTGGAAACGTCCTTTATGACTGCCGAGCAGGTAAGGGGAATGATGGAAACGATGATCCGCGAATTGTGGCTGGAAATTAAAGGTGTTGATCTCGGGCATTTCCCGGTCATGACTTTTGCTGAGGCTATGCGTCGTTTCGGTTCTGATAAACCTGATTTGCGTAACCCACTGGAATTGGTCGATGTCGCTGATCTGGTCAAAAATGTGGAGTTCAGCGTTTTTGCTGAACCGGCGAATGACAGTAAAGGCCGTGTGGCCGTTATCCGTGTTCCGGGTGGGGCTGAACTGAGCCGTAAACAAATTGATGAATATGGCAAATTTGTTGGGATTTATGGCGCCAAAGGGTTGGCGTGGATAAAAGTCAATAATCGTGGCGCTGGTCTGGAAGGGGTACAAAGCCCGGTGGCTAAGTTCCTGAATGCAGAAGTGATTGACGGTCTGCTTTCCCGTACCGGTGCGCAGGATGGCGATATTCTGTTCTTCGGCGCCGGCAGTACAAAAGTGGTCACTGATGCCTTGGGAGCACTTCGTCTGAAATTAGGCCGCGATTTGAACTTGACGCAACTGGATAGCTGGCAACCGTTGTGGGTTATCGATTTCCCAATGTTCGAAGATGACGATGAAGGCGGCCTGAGTGCAATGCACCATCCGTTTACTTCACCGCGTGATATGTCAGCGGAAGCGTTGGCGCAAAATCCGCTTTCGGCCATTGCCAATGCTTACGATATGGTGATTAATGGTTATGAAGTAGGCGGTGGTTCAGTGCGTATTCACCGTAACGACATGCAACAAACGGTGTTCCGCATTTTGGGAATTAATGAGCAGGAACAGCAGGAAAAATTTGGTTTCCTGCTGGATGCGCTGAAGTTTGGGACTCCACCCCATGCAGGCCTGGCATTCGGTCTTGACCGTCTGGTGATGTTGCTGACAGGGACTGACAACATCCGTGATGTTATCGCGTTCCCTAAAACCACCGCTGCCGCTTGTTTGATGACCGAAGCGCCAAGTTATGCAAATCTGGCCGCGCTTGAAGATTTGTCAATCTCGGTTGTGGCCCGGAAAGAGAGTGAATAATGGCTTATAAGCGCCCTGAATCTGTTCTGGTTGTTATTTATGCGTTTTCCAGCAGACGGGTGCTGATGCTACAGCGGCGGGACGATCCTGATTTCTGGCAATCTGTGACGGGTAGCCTTGACGGGGACGAAACGCCGCGTGAGACAGCATTGCGTGAAGTGCAAGAAGAAGTCGGTATTGATATCATCGGTGAAAATCTTGAACTGATAGATTGCCGGCGCTCGCTTTATTATGAGATTTTTACCCATTTGCGTCATCGTTATGCTCCGGGAGTAACCCGTAATAAAGAGTACTGGTTCTGTCTGGCATTGCCTCAAGAGCGAGAACTCCTGTTGACTGAACACCAGGCTTACCAGTGGCTGGATGCGGATAAAGCGGCAAAGCTCACTAAGTCATGGAGTAATCGGCAGGCAATTGAAGAATTTGTGATTAATTAAGTTAATTAGATGTTTTATCGGAGAACCTTATGGCAGGTCATAGTAAATGGGCCAATACCAAGCACCGCAAAGCGGCACAGGATGCGAAACGCGGTAAAATTTTCACCAAAATTATTCGGGAGTTGGTAACGGCTGCCCGTTTGGGTGGTGGTGATCCGGCAGCTAACCCACGTCTGCGGGCGGCGGTTGATAAAGCGCTGTCCAACAACATGACCCGCGATACCTTGAACCGGGCTATTGCCCGTGGTGTTGGCAACGATGATGCTGACAACATGGAAACCATCATTTATGAAGGTTATGGTCCGGGGGGTACCGCGGTAATGGTTGAATGTCTGAGTGATAACCGTAACCGTACGGTTTCTGATGTTCGTCATGCTTTCACTAAAACCGGCGGTAATCTGGGTACGGATGGCTCTGTTGCTTATCTGTTCACCAAGAAAGGCGTAATTTCTTATGCGCCGGGATTGGATGAAGATGCGGTTATGGAAGCGGCGTTGGAAGCAGGGGCTGATGATGTGGAAACTTATGATGATGGCGCTATTGATGTCTACACCTCACCAGAAACGTTTGGTGACGTGAAAGATGCATTGGATGCTGCCGGTTTTGTTGCCGAATCAGCAGAAGTTTCGATGATCCCTTCCACTAAAGCTGAATTGGATGCGGAAACCGCGCCTAAGTTACTGCGTCTTATCGATATGCTGGAAGATTCAGACGACGTACAAGAGGTTTACCATAACGGTGAAATCTCTGATGAAGTTGCAGCTCTGCTGTAATTTCAATCGGGTTGTATAGCGTAGAGAAAGTGCACTGGGGGTTCAGGGCACTTTCTCTAACGTTTTTATTCCCCCTTATTAAAGATGATCGTAAAGGCGAATAAACAGATATGGCGATTATCTTAGGTATCGACCCAGGTTCCCGCGTCACCGGTTATGGTGTGATCCGCCAGCAGGGGCGCCATTTGATCTACCTTGGCAGTGGCTGTATCCGGACAAAAGTTGATGATCTGCCTAACCGGTTACAGCGCATTTATGCCGGTATCCTTGAAATTATTACGCAATTCCAACCGGATGCCTTTGCTATTGAGCAGGTATTTATGGCGAAAAACCCGGATTCAGCGCTGAAATTAGGGCAAGCGCGTGGCGTTGCTATTCTGGCTGCGGTAAATCAATCTGTACCGGTTTTTGAATATGCTGCCCGGCAGGTTAAACAGACAGTTGTCGGCACTGGGGCGGCTGAAAAAAGTCAGGTTCAGCATATGGTGCGTTCTATGCTGAAATTGTCTGCTAATCCGCAATCTGATGCGGCAGATGCGTTGGCAATTGCGATAACCCATTGCCACTTTAATCAGAATCTTTTGCGTGTCGGTGATCCCAGATTAATGCTGGCGCGAGGACGTTTAAAATAACGGCTGGATATGCATCCAGCTTTTTTTATGTTATAAGCATTAGCAGAATAATCAGTTTTATTTGCAGGGGGTAAACAAGTGATAGGGCGTCTCAGAGGAATTGTGCTGGAAAAACAACCACCGTTGGTTTTGCTGGAAACGAATGGCGTGGGTTATGAAGTTTATATGCCAATGACCTGTTTTTATGAATTGCCTGAGACCGGACAGGAAACTGTTCTGTTTACTCACTTTGTGGTGCGTGAAGATGCGCAATTACTTTATGGTTTTAATGATAAACAGGAGCGGGCGCTGTTCCGTGAACTGATTAAAGTGAATGGCGTCGGCCCTAAACTAGCGCTGGCTATTCTTTCGGGTATGTCTGCGCAGCAATTTGTTTCTGCGATTGAGAAAGAGGCGATTGCTTCTCTGGTTAAATTGCCGGGTGTGGGTAAAAAAACGGCTGAACGGCTGGTGGTTGAAATGAAAGATCGTTTTAAAGGGCTTAATGGCGATCTGTTTAATCAGAGCAGTGATATTAATCTGCCAGCAACCGCCAAACAGACAACTTCTGATGCTGATATCGAAGCGGAAGCCGCCGCCGCGTTAGTCTCTCTGGGTTATAAGCTGCAAGAGGCCAGCCGAATGATCAGTAAAGTCGCTAAACCGGGAGCTGATTGTGAAACACTTATCCGCGAAGCCCTTCGCGCCGCTCTTTAATCACAGGGGTATACCATGATTGAAGCTGACCGTCTGGTTTCCGCGGAAGTTTTACAAGATGATGAAGCCATTGACCGCGCAATCAGACCCAAATTACTGTCTGAATATGTCGGGCAGCCGCAGGTCTGTGAGCAGATGGAGATTTTTATTCAGGCGGCCAGACAGCGTGGTGATGCCCTTGACCATCTGCTGATTTTTGGCCCGCCCGGGTTGGGGAAAACAACCCTGGCGAATATTGTTGCCAATGAGATGGGGGTAAATCTTCGCACAACGTCTGGCCCGGTCTTGGAAAAGGCGGGGGATTTGGCGGCAATGCTGACAAATCTTGAACCGCACGATGTTTTGTTTATCGACGAAATTCACCGTTTATCGCCGGTAGTGGAAGAAATTCTCTATCCGGCAATGGAAGACTATCAGCTGGATATTATGATTGGCGAGGGACCGGCCGCCCGTTCGATCAAAATTGATTTGCCGCCTTTTACCCTGATTGGCGCTACCACGCGTGCAGGCTCCCTGACTTCTCCACTGCGTGATCGTTTCGGTATTGTGCAGCGCCTTGAATTTTATAATGTGGATGATTTGCAAAGTATTGTCTCCCGCAGTGCCCGTTATATGGGGGTGGATATTACTAATGATGGTGCGCGGCAGATTGCCATGCGTTCCCGTGGAACGCCGCGTATTACCAACCGTTTACTGCGTCGGGTGCGTGATTTTGCTCAGGTGAAAGGGAATGGTGGGATTGATAGTGAAATTGCTACCAAGGCGCTGGATATGCTGAGTGTGGATTCTGCCGGTTTTGATTATCTGGATCGTAAGTTATTGATTGCCATCATTGATAAATTTATGGGCGGGCCTGTGGGGGTGGATAACCTTGCCGCCGCCATCGGTGAGGAGCGGGAAACGATTGAGGATGTGCTGGAGCCATTCCTGATCCAGCAAGGTTTTATTCAACGGACTTCCCGTGGACGAATCGCCACCGATCATGCTTATCGCCATTTTGGTATGGTCAGAGATTAGGCACAATCAGTTTGCAGTGTGAGCTAATTGGGATGGGGCTCCGTCAAGGGAACCCTATCCCGGGTTTTCTTCATTGGTAATTGAGCGTAGCAACTCAGTGAATCAACTTCTTGCCTTACTGAGTAGGCTGATAATAAATAGCACCGCAGCGCACAGAACAACAGAAGGCCCGGCTGGCGTGTCATAAAAGGCGGAAAAAGCTAATCCGCCGGTGACAGCGAGCATACCAACGATAATGGCAATACCGGCCATTTGTTCCGGTGTACGGGCAAAACGGCGCGCGGTGGCAGCGGGAATAATCAGCAGAGAAGTGATAATCAGAGCGCCGACAAACTTCATTGCCAGGCCAATTGTCAAGGCTGTTACCAGCATTAACAGCACTCTCAACCGCTGGATTTTAATGCCATCCACAAACGCCATTTCTTGGCTGACTGTCATAGAAAGCAGGGCGTTCCATTGCCGGAACAGCAGTGTAGTAACAATAGCGACACCGATTACAATCAGCCAGATATCTTCATAAGTGACTGACAGTAAGTCACCAAACAGATAAGCCATTAAATCAACCCGCACATTGGACATTAAACTGACAACCACCAAGCCTAATGATAAGGCGCTGTGAGCCATAATCCCCAATAAAGTATCAATGGCCAGTTGTGGGCGTTTCTCCAGCCAGACCAGCATGATTGCCAATATCAACGTGACCGCGATAACCGCGTAAAACGGGCTGATATTGAGTAATAATCCGAAAGCGACGCCCAATAATGACGCATGAGCCAGAGTATCGCCAAAATAGGACATTCTGCGCCAGACAACAAATGATCCTAATGGTCCGGCAGCAATCGCCAATAATATGCCGGCCAACCAACCGGGGAGTAATAATTCAATCATCACTGGCATTCCCTGTTATTTTTCAAGATAATTTTTCCTTTCAGATCATGATGGTGATTATGTTGATGCCGATATATTGCTAATTGCCCGGTGCCATGATGACCAAACATAGCGATAAATTCAGGGTGAGTTGAAACAACTTCCGGTGTACCGGAACAGCAAATATGTTGATTAAGGCATAAAACTTCGTCTGTTTTCGCCATCACCAAATGCAAATCATGGGATACCATCAGTACAGCACAATGTAATTCAGTTCTGATTTGATTAATTAAATCATACAGTGCTAACTGACCATTAACATCAACGCCTTGTGTCGGTTCATCAAGCACCAGCAATTGGGGTTGATTTAATAGCGCTCTGGCTAATAAAACCCGTTGGTTTTCTCCGCCGGATAATTTTTGCATCGGTTGCTGCAAGAGATGAGCCGCGTTAACCCGTTCAAGCGTCGGCAATATATCGGCGGATTTTACGCCGGGTTTTAGCATCATAAAGCGTTTGACTGTCAGTGGCAGGGTAGGATCAAGATGCAACTTCTGTGGAACATAGCCGATTCTCAGTCCATCGGTATGCTCAATCGTGCCGGATGACGGCGCAATAAGCCCCAAAACAACACGGACTAATGTTGACTTACCGGCACCATTGGGACCCAGCAACGTCAGGATATTCCCTTGTTGCAAGCTAAGAGAAATATTGTTTAATACCTGACGGTTGCCGAAGGTAACTGCAACATTTTTTAAAGTGATGAGTGTCGACATGCTAAATATATCTTGCGTGAACATTGAGATGTTATAATATAACAATTCTTGCTTCTGTCCACGAGATATTTACATTATGTTGCACAAATCATATAAATTGGCGCAGAAATTTTTCTGCAAAGCTGCAATTGCCACTGTTTTTATGTCAGGAACAATACCATCGGCTAATGCTGATGTGGTGACATCAATTCGTCCGTTGGGTTTTATTGCTGCGGCAATAACTGAGGGTGTTACTGATACGCAGGTATTGTTGCCTGATGGCGCTTCACCACATGATTATGCATTGAAACCGTCTGATCTTAAGAAGATTAATCAGGCAGATTTATTTGTGTGGGTTGGTCCTGATATGGAAATCTTTTTGTCTAAACCGTTAACCAAAGTGCCACAAGATAAACAGCTGGTATTAGCGCAATTGCCGGCGATTAAACCACTATTGCTAAAGAATGATGAAGATTTACAGGAATCGAATCATCATAACCATGAAGAGAACCATGAACATCATTCTCATGGTGAATATAATATGCACATTTGGTTGTCGCCAGAAATAGCGAAACAGGCTGCTCAGGGGATCCATGACCAATTATTAGCGCGTTATCCGCAGAAAAAAGCGGCACTGGACGTAAACCTACGTAAATTCAACGTTCATCTTGCGCAAACTGACAAAAATATTGCTAATATTCTTAAGCTGGCGCGCGGTAGGGGGTATTTTGTTTTTCACGACGCCTATGGCTATTTCGAACAGCATTATGGCTTGACCCCGTTAGGGCATTTTACGATTAACCCTGAAATACAGCCCGGCGCGCAAAAATTACATCATATACGAACACAATTGGTTGAGCAGAAGGCAACCTGCATTTTTGCTGAACCGCAATTCAGGCCGACCGTTATTAATGCGGTAGCGAAGAATACGGGGGTGCGTATGGGCACTTTAGACCCGTTAGGAGGCCGCATCGTATTGGATAAGGACAGCTATATGAAATTTATAACTCAGTTGTCGGAACAATACGCGAGTTGCCTGAATTAAAGTAATAAGGAATTCGATTAGTGCAGCAGATAGTTAAAACTATCGTTCTGGTGTATAGGGAGTTACCGCGACCGCATAAGATTATGCTGGGTTCGCTGACTTTGGCGACATTGGTTGTCACGATGTGGCAGCCAATTGTTTATCATCATGAACAGGAAGAAATAAGCACCGACAGTATTGCAATCAGTGCCCCGGCAAATACTGATGAGATTATTGCGGATAGTAGTGAGCAATTACCGGATGAGGGCATTCCCGATGAAGAGACGAATTCGGAAGCGACGGCTCAAACTCCGCATGAATATATTGTCTCTGACGGTGATACCCTCAGTAGCATTTTGACGCAATTTGGTATTGATGCTTCTGACGTGGCGTTACTGGCAAGTCAGCATAAAGTGTTACGGGGGCTGAACATTGGTCAGCCATTATCATGGACGGTAAATGAAGCGGGTGATCTGCAAAGTCTGACTTGGGGTGTTTCCCGTCGTGAAAGCCGTATTTATACCCGTGAAGGTGATGTCTTTAAAGAAACGAAATCATTTCAGAAAGGTGAGTGGAAAAACAGCGCGATTATAGGTGTGGTTGATAGTAACTTTACCAGCAGTGCTTTAAACGCGGGATTAACCAGCAGTGAAGCACGTGAAGTCACCAAGGCACTGCAATGGCAAATTGATTTGCGCAAATTACATAAAGGTGATCGCTTCTCTGTATTACTTTCCCGTGAAATGCTGGATGGTCACAGTGAACAGAGCCAATTACTGGGTGTTCGCCTGAACAGTAGCGGTAAAGATTATTATGCTATCCGTGCGGAAGATGGGCGTTTTTATGATCGTGAAGGTTCCGGTCTTGAACGCGGCTTTTTACGTTTTCCAACAACGAAACAATTCCGTGTATCTTCTCACTTTAATCCCCGGCGTGTGAATCCGGTAACAGGGCGTGTCGCACCACACAAAGGGGTGGATTTTGCTATGCCGGTGGGAAGCCCGGTTTTGGCGGTAGGTGACGGTGAGGTTATTGTCTCCAAATATAATGGGGCGGCAGGGAACTTCATCGCTATTCGTCATGGCCGCCAATATACCACCCGTTATATGCACCTGAGAAAACTGTTGGTGAAACCAGGGCAGAAGGTGAAACGTGGTGATCGTATCGCGTTGTCCGGTAGTACCGGTCGTTCCACGGGGCCTCATTTGCACTATGAATTCTGGATCAATCAGCAGGCGGTAAATCCATTAACTGCGAAATTGCCGCGTTCTGGTGGTCTGAGTGGTAAAGATCGCACAGAATTCCTGGCAACGGTAAAAGAGGTAACACCTCAGCTTTTGCTGGATTAGCTTAATTGAACATTAATGACAGACTTTAAGGTGGATGATTGATATCATCCGCCGTTGTTTTGTCTATGCCAGAAAAAGATGGGTTGATATCCACTGATATAAATCTCTGTACTAAAATGGCAGACATCGTTTTGTTCTAAAGAGTTAGCTCATGCATAAAGAGACAGATACAGACAGTAAAGTGGGTTATGTGCCGACATTTCATAAATCCTACCTGCATCCTCGCTATTGGGGATTATGGTTGGGAGTAGGTGTATTGGCTGGGCTGACTTACTTCCCGGTTAAAATGCGTGATCCTTTGTTGGCTAAAATAGGCTGGCTGGCTGGCAGGCTGGCAAAAGGGGCGCGCCGCAGAGCGAGGATCAATCTGTGCTACTGTATGCCGGAACTGACAGAGCAGCAGCGCGAGGCGTTGATTGATGAGATGTTTTCTACTGCGCCTCAACCTTTTGTTATGCTGGCTGAGATTTGTTTACGTGGCACAAAATCAGCTTTAAGCCGGACGCATTGGCATGGTGAAGAGATTACTCGCCAACTGAAAGCGCAGGGAAAAAACATTATTTTTATGGTTCCTCATGGCTGGGCGGTGGATCTTCCGGCGATATTATTGACAGCCAATGGACAGAAAGCAGCGGCGATGTTTCATCATCAGAAGAACCCTGTAGCAGATTATCTGTGGAATAAAGTCCGGGGTCGCTTTGGTGGTCGCTTACATTCCCGTGATGCTGGCATTAAACCTTTTATTGCTACTGTTCGCCAGGGTTACTGGGGATATTATCTTCCTGATCAAGATCATGGCGAGGAGCACAGTGAATTTGTCGATTTCTTCGCAACGTATAAGGCAACATTACCGGCCATTGGGAGGCTGATGAAGATTTGTCGTGCGGCGATTGTGCCATTGTTTCCGGTTTATAATTACCGTACTCATCAGCTTGATATTTATATTCGCCCTCCAATGGATGATATTGAAGGCAAGGATGATGCTTTTATTGCCCGCCGGATGAATGAAGAGTTGGAACAATTAGTGCGGCCAAATCCTGAGCAATACACTTGGATCCTTAAATTGCTTAAGACCCGCAAAGAAGGGGATATTGAGCCGTATAATAGAGAAGATCTTTAATTCTAATATACCCTTCATCTTTCAAGTTGCTGCTTTGTTGGCTGCTTTCACTCACCCCAGTCACATAGTTATCTATGCTCCTGGGGGTTCGTTCACTTGCCGCCGCGCTGCAACTCGAAATCTATTCGGTATATATATGAAGTCATTATCACAGTTTGAACTTAACCCCTAATATTGGACATCATATCCAATGATTAGGGGTTATTATGATGAAACATTTTACTTGCACTTGAAATATCAGGATAGCATTTACGCCGCGATGGTTTGTTTTATTGTCTCCAACAAACCGCCGGTTCCACAACATGAACCATCATAATTTGGATTGTGCTTCCTGTTGGTCACTCGATCGTGTGGGCATCCACCATTACACAAATGAAACCATTTACATTGATGCATTTTTTCATATGATTCCATTTCCTCTTTAAGATGATCCTTATTTGTATTTGATTTAGATAGTAAATTCCCAAGATCATTATCAATAATCGAACCATAATTATTCCCTTCAGCACCAACATATTTATCACATGCTGATACCGTACCATTAGGTTCTAATGTGATTATTTCCTGAGAACAGTTACCCGCCCAATAACAATCTGACATTTTCTTTTGGGACGATTTGATACTGTCAATAAATCCGTCAAACAAGCGAATATTGATTTTGCCTTGATAACCATTCCACCAGACACGGAAAACCTTAGAAAGGAAATTAATATAGTTATGGTAAGTTATATAACTTCCTCCAGGATCATCACCCGGCTGGCATCGGTTATCTGGGACAATATTCAGAAATTCAATATCCGTCAAACCGATTTCGTAAAAATAAGAGAGCATTTTTTCTATATTTGATTCATAAACATCGCGGTCGACGACGATAAGCGCACCGTAAGGTATGCCATAACTTCTTAACTTTTTCATACCTGCCGCGACTTTATGGGATGTTGGCCTTCCTCTGTAATCTAATCTCCTGCTATCGTGTATTTCCGGAATACCATCAACGCTTATTCCTACCCCCATTCCAATACCTTTGAGGAACACTAACCAATCTTCAGGAATATTGACGGCATTTGTCTGTACCGAATTGGTGATAACTTGATCCGGTTTTTTAAATTGTTCCTGTAACCAGATGAGTTTCTTAAAGTAATTAACATTCAACAACGTTACTTCGCCACCATGCCAGACGAATTCAAATCGCTTGATATTCGGTAGGGATAAGAAACGGTGGATGGAACGCATTAAATTGAAGAATGTTAAGGTATTTCCTTTTCCTTCTGCCCAGGAGTGACAATAAGTGCATCTTAAATTGCAAAGCCTGGTGGCTTTCACAACCACAACTAATTTATTAGCATTAATAATTTCAGGGCTGAAATGTATACTGATTTCTTTATTATATAAAGCCAGTTCATCATCATCTAATATCTTTTCGGCGGAGATTTCACCGATAATTCTGCAAGCTAATTGCCTGTAGTTAATTTTAGATGATTTCTTAAGAATCGATGATTCGTCTGAATCTAAATATTTTATGGGGATTATTGTGTCCATAAAGAACTCCTTTATTATGTTATTTATGCTCAAACAAGCAAGTGGCCATCCCTCATCGTTAATATTCTGTCAGAAAACGCTGCCGCTTCTACGGAATGGGTTACCATAACAATCGTCGTACCGTTTTCATTCAGCTCCTTAAGTGAAGATAAAATATTCTGACCATTTACGCTATCCAGGTTCCCCGTTGGTTCATCAGCTAATAAAATGGTGGGGTTTGCTATCATTGCTCTGGCGATAGCAACACGTTGCTGTTGTCCACCAGATAATTGTATCGGTTTATGATTTTCCCGATTTTCTAATCCAAAACTATTTATTGCATCAAATACTTTGCTTTTCCGCTGTTTTTTAGGAAAACCTCTGTATTTTAACGGTAACTCTATGTTTTCAGATACCGTCAAATTGGGTAACAGATTGAATGATTGAAAAATATAACCAATAAATTCTCGTCTGAATGATATTTTTTCAGAATATTTCATTGTTAAAATATTGCTATTGTTCAGTGTTAATTGACCGCTATCGATTGTTTCAAACATGCCAATGACATTCAGTAATGTTGATTTCCCTGACCCTGACGCTCCCATTATAGAAATAAATTCGCCTTTATCTATATTGAGATTTATATCATTCAAAACATTTGTTTGAATGAATTTAGTTTTATATGATTTACAGACATTCATCATGCTAATCATTTTATTCAATCCTTACTGTATCATTATTAACTAATTTATTCTTACCAAAGCTAACGAGCGTTTGTCCTTCAGTAACACCACTTTTGATCTCAATATCAGAACCATTATCTTGGCCGGTGGAAACTTGAATACGTCGGGCAATTTTTTTATCTGGATGGTAAACAAACACATAGTTTTTATTGTCAATAGAAAACACCATAGATGAAGGTACGGAGAATATTTTCCGATCTTCATCAAGTTTAATCATGACATCAACGGATTGCCCCCGTTTGAAGTTAATTGTTTTTTTATCTTCCAATTCAAATCTGACTTTGAATGTTCCATTATTCACTTCAGATGAAATTAATTTCACCAGTAAAGGTATTTTTCCATTGTTATAGATTAAACTGGCAGATGAATGGTATGTTATTTTGTTTAAATAGTATTCGTTGATTTCTGATTCAAAATAAAAGTTTGATAAATCATCAACAATAGCTATTTTGTCGCCAGGTTTTAACCGTTGTCCTAAAATTAAATCTAATGAACTGATATTACCGGCGATAGGGGATTTTATTGAAAGCTGCTCGAAACCATTTTCGATGATGTCAGCGAGTTTTCTCTGTTTTTCGACAAACTCGTCGATTTCCTTTAACTGTTTTGATATATCACGATCTTTATCATTTTTTAATTTTTTGTAGAATAGATAAACATCGTGCCAATAATCTCTTTTAATCCTTAAATCGGACATAGTTTCTTTAGAAATATAATTTTTATGTACAAGATCGTGATATCGCTTTAATTTATCTTCTACTTCTTTTAGTTCTTTGGCGGCTTCTAAGAATCGGTTATTGATATCCCGATAGTCAGATTGCAAGTTTATTCTTATGTTTATTAAATTATTGAGTTTATCTGTCACGTCCGCTAACATCGAAGAATTATTCAATGTGAAATTAAAATTAGATAATTTCACGATTTCTTCATTCTTTAAAACATCTTGTGATGGTTTTTTCATTATATCGGTAACGATTCCCCCTATCTCGGTTGAGATAGAGACACTTTTATCAGGAACCACAACTGCCCTGGTTTTCAGAATATCACTATCTACTTTGCTGCTGACCTGAAACTGGGTAACTTCATTTTCATTCACGAAAGCGTCTTTAGCCGAAACGACATAATAGATAATAAATACAACAAATGAAATAAAAGCGATAAAGAAAATGAGAATGAGTAATTTCTCTCTGTTATGTATGCCTTTTTTTCTGATTTCTATATCCATAATTAATCTCACAAAAATTTAGTGGCGGATAATTTTCTATAATTCACCAAATAGGTAGTCATCATTATAATAACGGTGAATATCATTGTAGCAGATAGGGCGATAGCACTGTATACAAAAGAATCGGTGTAAATCACACTATATTCATCAAGCAGATAAACTAAAATAGTTCTTCCTGATATATATGCCACGAAAATTGATGCGATTATCGGGATGACACTTTTCGATAAAAAGTGAATGAGATTGGTGTAAATAGAACCACCAATAGATTCCATTATACTTAATTCCCTTTTCATCGCCTTAAAGTCAGTCATGCTGGTAGTAAAGCAGGCGATGACTAATAATAGAACCGAGAAAATAGCGACGGCAGATGATAATTTTATTACTTTTAAATAATTATCATAATAAGAGTTAAATAAGTGACTGGTTAAATCAATTTCATTATTATCAAAACCCTGTTTTGATAGTTCGTTAAGTACCGGAGAAAGGTTTTTCATATTGTTTAAATTCAGCGAAGCATATTTTCCATGATCTTTTTTGATGAAAACAACTATTGGCCTGAATGGTTCATCTACAGCACCTAAATTGAAATCATCTATAATCTGAATAAATCTGATTTGGATCTTTTTATCCTCCATTGTGTACCAATAGTAGTTGTTAAAAATATCATCATATTTGAGAATTCCATTCTGTTTTAAAAATTCTTTTGTCACTAATGCATGGACTACATCAGCATTATCACTCTGATATACTCGTTTATCACCACCGGCTAATATCTTCATTCTCCACACATCAGTGAAATTTTCATCCGCAGTAATAACATTTGAAGAGATATAGTTATTCCTGTTTTGTTGGCCGGAATAATTAATAGTGATATTTTCTCTTGACATATCAAATGGTCGCCAATTACTGAGGGTTATTTTTGAAGTATTGTATTTTCTGATAAACTCATAGCTTAATTCATCAATAGTTGATTTTTTATTATTATCGTTATTAATTGCTATTGATATTGTCTTGGCATTATCATATGGAGTATGTAAATCAACAAGGTGAATATATTGATTGGTTAATCCGGTGACTAAATAAATAGATATTCCGGAAACAAGTAATTGAATAGCCAATGATGATTTCCTAAACCAAGAGGCAAGGGTTGATTCATATCTCATATCCATTTTTCTGTTTCTTTGATAAATATAAAAACGTAATGAGAATGAAAAATGTATTGATGAAATAAAGATAAAGGCAATAACAACTGAAAATATCCCTAGATATATTATACTGTCTGCTTCTAATAGGGTAAATATATTATTTATATAGAGAGAGACATTGAATATAGTTATGATAAGTAACAAAAAGATAAGGGTGGAAAGGATTATTTTGATCAACATGGCCGGCAGTGAATCGCAAATAATATTGAAAGTTGAAGCGCCTAGCGCTTTCTTTAACTGATAAATATCCCTTTTTTCTGCTGAATCAGCAGAAGTTAAATTATAATAGTTGGTTAATGCGGAAAATAAGATAAATGCGAACGCGATATATGAGCTATAAATTATCTCCTTTGATAAACCAATAGAAATTTCATCAGGCAATCCATCTTGGTAATGAATATCTTTTGATTTTTTTAATGATAGGTGAATAAATTCACTGGCAGTAAATGGAGCGCCTGGAAGATTGGGGGCTTTGGTTGCAATAATATGATTAAGAAGCGCATCGCGATTGGATATTGATTTTTCATCAGAGAGTTTTATAAAGATATAAGCATGTGTATCATACCAATTGAATATTTCTTTATTGTAGTTTTTGATAAGTGTTGGCTTAAATGAAATAATAGCATTCATATTAAGACTCGAATCATGACGTTTTTCTACGATATCCTTGATGATATAGGTTTCATTATCCAGAACAATAGATTTTCCTTTGGGATTTTCCAGGCCGAGATAGCGATTATTGAACTCTTTTGTGATGTAAATCTCATTTGCTCCCAGGATATTATCGATTTTCTTAAAGGGAGACAGGGTATTCAGGAATTGATGACTGACTGCAAACACGGGAACTTTGGTGATCTTTTTTCCTTGTAACTCAATCGTCGTGTTAAGTTTGAAAAAGTAGTCTGCACGATTTATCCTTTTATCTTTTTCTAGCTCGTCTATGAGCGGCAATGGCGATTTTGCCGATCTCACTTTTTCTCCATTGGGCAAATTAAAGGTGGTTTCCACCCGGTAAATGTTGCCATTATCTTGATAATAGTTATCAACTCGAGCATCTGAATAGAAGGCAGTAGAAAGTAAATAAATTGCTAATATTGCTATTGATACTGAGAGTATCGATACCAATATATTGAAACGTTTCATGGATTCTGAGATGTTAATAGCATTCATTTATGGCTACCGTTCCTTACTTAAAGCCCATCCTATTAGGGCTATTTTATTTGCCTGCATCAGTAACACCTGCTGGGACAGGCTATTACCCTTTTTAGTTACTGAAATCTATTATATTTTCATCTTGAAATTAAAAAATCCAATAATATTAGTGGTAAAAGGTGGTTGTGTTTAATGATAAAATACAAACCTTCCATTCAGGTTAAAAAAACTTATCTGTATTATTCAAATTTTTATATTTACTTTATGAAAGTATTTAGGGTAATCCCGGATAATACATAGGATTACCCTATGATTAAGGTTCAAAAAATTATTTATTTTAACTGAACAACTTGATTGTTTATCCCAATGGACATTGTTTTTTCAGGAAAATAAAATAACCTGATGGGATAAGCTTTAAATTTCCTGGAAGCTTTTTGACCAGTTCCAGGCCGTGATCTCAGGGATCTTAGGTTTATTGCTTAATTCGTTTAGTGCTTTATCAGTAATTGAGAGTTCAGTCTCTTTGAATGATGCAGCAAGAGAATTGAGTGCTTCTTGAGTTTTAACGGTTTCATTTAAGGTATTATGCATGATAATCTCCACTTTATTTCTTATACCGGTTATCTTTCAAGTTACCTCTTTGTTGGCTGCGCTCGCTCACCCCGGTCACATAGTTCGCTATGCTCCCGGGGATTCGCTCCCTTGCCGTCGCGATGCATCTTGAAATCTATAAGGTATAGATGATTAATTAGTTAGCTCATTATTTCCTTCTAATAAAAGTATATCATCGGGAAATTTGGTATTTCCACATGGAAAATGCTGATATCAACGCCTAATTACTAATGTTATGTTGAATGATTGTCAATATAATTTTCTGCCTTTTATGATGTAACTCAGAAGATATAAACTGGATTTTTAGATATATCAGACAGGTAGCGCTTTGATGGAGATTAATTTTTAGCTAATGAGAATCTACTTAAATTATTATTATTTATATTATTTAAGGTGAAGATATTTACTCTAAGTTTAATATTGTATTGAAAACAGAATGACGGATAAAAAACAGCATTTTGTCAACAATCTGAGACGGTAAAAACTTTTTTACCGTCGGTTGTATTGGATAAGCGAAGTGCGCCAGTCTTCCCGATTTAATCTGTGTCCTCCCCGAAAGCCCGACGCTAAAATGTAGTGAGTTTTTATTCCACTTCAAGAATACGGCAGGTGTTAGTACTGCCAATGGTTCCCATTTGGTCGCCCTGAGTCACCAGAACAAGGTCGCCGGATATTAGATAACCTTTATCTCGCAGGCGGTTAACGGCTTCATTCGCTGCTGTGATGCCGTCAGTATGACTGCTGCAATAAACCGGTGTAACGCCCCGGTAAAGTGCTGTCTGGTTCAGGGTTTTCTCATGGCGGGACATAGAGAAAATAGGCAGACCAGAACTGATGCGGGACATTATTCGTGTAGTGCGGCCTGATTCGGTCATTGCGATAATTGCTTTAACACCGTTTAGATGGTTTGCCGCGTACATGGTGGACATGGCAATCGCCTCTTCGGTACTGTCGAAAGTCGTGTCTAGCCGATGTTTGGATACACTGAGCCCTGGCATCTTTTCCGCTCCCAGACAGACCCGCGCCATCGCGGCAACGGTTTCGGCAGGGTATTGGCCCGCTGCGGTTTCAGCGGAGAGCATCACCGCGTCAGTACCGTCAAGAACCGCGTTTGCCACGTCCATAACTTCTGCACGGGTCGGCATTGGGTTGGTGATCATGGATTCCATCATCTGTGTTGCGGTAATCACTACACGATTCAGTTGGCGGGCGCGGCGGATCAATTTTTTCTGCACACCAACCAGTTCCGGATCACCGATTTCTACGCCGAGGTCACCACGGGCAACCATCACGACATCGGAAGCCAGAATGATTTCATCAATGATTTCATCACTGCTAACGGCTTCTGCACGTTCAACTTTTGCCACGATCTGTGTTTCGCAACCGGCATCCCGCGCCAGACGGCGGGCATAATTGAGATCTTCACCGGTGCGGGGAAAAGAAACAGCGAGGTAATCAACACCGATTCTAGCGGCAGTGATAATGTCTTCTTTATCTTTTTCGGTCAGGGCTTCAGCGGATAAACCCCCGCCCAGTTTGTTGATACCCTTATTGTTGGATAGCGGGCCACCCACGGTCACTTCCGTAAATACTTTCATTCCCTGAACTGCTAATACTTTCAGTTGAACACGGCCATCATCCAGTAGGAGAATATCGCCCGGGACAACATCAGCGGGTAATCCTTTGTAATCAATACCGACTTTCTCCTTATCGCCTTCGCCTTTACTAAGGTTGGCATCAAGCAGAAATTTATCTCCGATATTCAGGAAAATTTTGCCCTCTTTAAACGTTGATACGCGGATTTTAGGTCCCTGAAGATCGCCAAGAATAGCGACATGACGCCCCAGGCGGGCGGCGATCTCGCGGACTTTATTGGCACGCTGGATGTGATCTTCTGCGGTGCCGTGGGAAAAGTTGAGGCGGACTACGTTTGCACCCGCAGTAATAATCTTTTCAAGGTTATTATCGCGGTCGGTAGCCGGACCAAGTGTAGTAACAATCTTAGTTCTTCTGAGCCGTCTAGACATGCATTACTCCGTTGACCTGTTAGTATGCCCACCGCAAAGTCGCAAGCGACTATCGTAGGGCTTTTTGTGACCCGTATCAGCTTATACCGATACTTTTCGCTGTAGTGCTTGTGCTGACTAGTTGTCTCTGTAGGGGAACTACAGGGGGAACGCTTTACACAATCACTATGCCCTGGCGAATCAGCTAGCCCTTCTATGGCGGGGATATTTATTGCCGCGTTTCTATCCTATCATGATTTGTTCCCGGTTTATCAACAATCTAATGGTCTTGAAGGGTTTTGGTATTGAAAAGCGGTAAGCGGTATTTTCAATGATGAAGGATAAATTCCACTATGTGAGCTGTCTCTTAAGTTAGATTTGTGATCAAGAGACAGCTATTTACGTGAGGTTTGTCAACGTTCAGGAGGATGCAGTGGCCTTATGCTTTTCGATACCATCCCATCAATTTGACATATGAATTTGTAATTGAAATCGCAGCATTGGCGCCCGTGTCTCCCGTATTACCTGAAATTGTATGGTTATGTGATCCTATTGATACAATATGAGAATGGGCGCCATTAGTGCTGGTGTTGAATTTGTAATTGTCTGAATCTATAGAGCTTGACCCTGTATTGTTTCTAGTGTTGTCATAATAGCCATAACGCCCACCGAAAGCTTCACCCCAACCGCTATCATGATAGTGATCTCCGGCGATACTGGTGGTTTTGGTGCCATAATCAAATGTGCTCGTTGTCCCAAAAAATGTATGATTGTGCGCTGGTATTTGTGCCGTCGTCAGATTTACCGAATCATTACCACCGGTTGATAAAATATCGGCACCATCGGCTTTGGCTAATCGAACGGTTTTATTTTCACCGATATATTCCCATTTAGTGCCCGGAAATAGCTCATTTGGGTTTTTATTTTGGGCAAACCAAACCACAATTCCTACAGGATATTGTGTGTTAATAATGGTTTCTATTAAGCCGAGATTTTTCAAAAATGCATTTTTATCAGGAATGTCTGCGCCGTTTTGGTTTTTTTCTAGTCGGTTATTAGCATTATCGTTTACATCAGAAACAAGTTTCTGAGTGGCTGCCAGTGTATTACTATCGCCTGTTTTTTCTGTGAGTTGAATAACGCCTTTTTGTGTTAATGAGGCATTCGGAACTTCTGTTGTGATTTTTTGTTTTAATGCTTCATCTAATTGGGTCGTGAGTTTAGCTATATCACCATCATCCAGCACATCATTGCCAGATTGTGTCGCGATAAAATCAGCTATGACAGATGATATTGTTGATGATTGACGTAATACCTTATTTAGCAATTGAGTAGTAATATTTTCTGTCGGAAATCCTGTCTTTATATTTTGATTTTCTTCATATTTTTCTTGGTTAATTACATTAGCGTTATCACTAATGGAAAAAGCTTTAAAATCATTTTTCGGACTCATATGCTCTCCTGGAATTAAATAATATTGATTTATAATCAATTGGTTAAATTATTTTTAAGATGATTTTTGCGACTTATGTCAATGATAGTTTAGTCTAGGGAAAATAGGATAAAATATCCTTATCACTTAGAAGGATAACTTTTTTTATATAATTGTTGGTAATGAAGATCCTGAGGCTGGGTGGCCGGATAAATATTTGAAAATTATTTCTCACACTATTCATTTTGGTGCTTTTTTCAGGGTGATTATTATTTTATTAGATTAACCCGGTGATATACATTTTTCCTCCCATGACTTTATAATTTCTCTTTTAGGTGATCGTATTAAACAACGTTTCAAAAATAGTAGCTCACTTGAGGTGAGCTCAGTCCAATTTTTGCGATTTATTCAATAGCTATAGGGCTTTCAGATTGGGGGAAAGTCAATTTTATCAAAACGTGAATCTCGCAGCGCTTCTTTAACTCTTTTTAAGTTATCTCTAAACTTTGCGCCACGGCGCAGGGTAAAACCGGTAGCCAGAACATCTATGACGGTTAATTGGGCAATTCTTGATACCATTGGCATGTAAATGTCCGTATCTTCCGGTGCATCCAGAAGTATCGCCAGGGTTGCTTCGCGGGCGAGAGGGGAATTGTGAGAGGTAATGGCGATGACTGCCGCGTCATTTTCCCGCGCAAGCTGCGCCGCTTCAACCAGGCTTTTGGTTCTGCCAGTATGGGATATCAGCACGACCACATCACCTTCGGCACTGTTAATACAGCTCATTCGCTGCATTACGATATCGTCAAAATAGATAACCGGAATGTTGAATCGGAAGAATTTATTCATCGCGTCATGAGCAACGGCGGCAGAAGCCCCTAAACCAAAAAATGAAATTTTCCGCGCCTGAGTCAATAAATCGACAGCTCGGTTAACGGCTGCGATGTCCAAATTGTTTTTTACCGTGTCCAGCGTCGCCATGGCCGATTCAAAGATCTTATTGGTATAGGCACTGACTGTATCGCTCTCTTCAACATTACGGTTTACATAAGGCGTGCCATTGGCAAGGCTTTGGGCCAGGTGGAGTTTGAAGTCAGGAAAACCTTTGGTATCCAGACGGCGGCAAAAACGGTTAACGGTGGGTTCACTGACTTCCGCCATTTTTGCCAGTGTTGCGATACTGGAATGAATGGCAGTTTGTGGTGAAGCCAGGATTATTTGCGCCACTTTTTTTTCTGACTTGCTCAAGTATTCAATACTGTTTTGGACTCGTTCCAGTGTATTCATAAAACGCAGTGACCTGTGATTTTAGCGATTTCATTCAGAGGAGAAATCTATGTAAGTTTTATGAAAATATATTACTAGCAATAAATTGAAGCTGGCAGCGGGAAGTCACAATAATCCAATATTTTTCATAAAAGTATGACAAGTGTCTAATTTTCATATTGGTAACTATATTTCATGTAAGTTGGAAAATTACATAAAATTATCACTAGTTTAGCTGCGGTGGTACAGGTCGCTAACATGAAGGCGAGGGTTATTTGCTATAGCTGTTTACGCGATATAGCCAAAAGGGTACATTATCGGTTAAGGCTGTAACAAAATTACAATATCCCGCAATGAGGAGATACATATGGCGGTTACTTCTACGGCTCAGGCTTGTGATTTAGTTATTTTTGGCGCTAAAGGGGATTTGGCTCGCCGGAAATTATTACCCTCCCTTTATCAGCTTGAGAAAGCGGGTTATATCCACCCAGAAACCCGGATTATTGGTGTTGGCCGGGCTGATTGGGATAAAAAAGCTTATACCCAGGTTGTTGAAGAAGCTCTGAATACATTTTTGCCGGAAAAACTCGATCCAGAATTATGGAAGGCATTGAGCGCGCGTCTGAATTTCTGCAATCTGGATGTTAATCAAAAGGAAGATTTCACCAGACTGAAAAAAATTCTTAAGCAAGATAACCGGCCTGCAATCCACTATTTTGCCATGCCACCGAGTACTTTTGGTTCTGTCTGCCACGGATTGGGGCTGGCGGGGCTGAATAAAGAGCCAAACCGGGTTGTCATGGAAAAGCCTTTAGGTACCGATCTTGAATCATCCAGGGCCATTAATGATGAAGTTGCCAAATATTTTAATGAGTGTCAGGTCTATCGTATTGACCATTATCTGGGTAAAGAAACCGTATTGAATTTGCTGGCACTGCGTTTTGCCAATTCATTGTTTGTGAATAACTGGGATAACCGGACCATTGATCATGTTCAAATTACGGTAGCGGAAGAAGTCGGTATTGAGGGCCGTTGGGGTTATTTTGATCAAGCCGGGCAGATGCGCGATATGATTCAGAATCATCTGTTGCAAATCCTGACGATGATTGCCATGTCTCCTCCGGCAGATCTGACTACGGACCATATCCGTGATGAAAAAGTGAAAGTATTGCGTTCCTTGCGCCGTATTGATCACACCAACGTGCGGGAGAAAACAGTACGTGGTCAATATACTGCCGGTTTTGTTCAGGGGAATAAGGTGCCAGGTTATCTGGAGGAAGAGGGGGCGAACCAATCCAGTAGGACAGAAACTTTTGTCTCTATCCGGGTCGATATTGATGATTGGCGTTGGGCTGGGGTTCCTTTCTATCTGAGAACCGGCAAACGTTTGCCAACTAAATGTTCTGAAGTGGTGGTTTATTTTAAAAAACCAGCGTTGAACCTGTTCTCTGAATCCTATCAGCAACTGCCGCAGAACAAGTTGACGATTCGTCTGCAACCGGATGAAGGTATTGATATTGAAGTGTTGAACAAAGCACCGGGGCTTGAGCATAAACATCGTTTGCAAACAACCAAACTGGATCTGAGTTTCTCTGAAACGTTCAACCATATTCTGCTGGCGGATGCTTATGAGAGATTGTTGCTGGAAGCAATGCGAGGTATTCAGGCGCTGTTTGTTCGTCGTGATGAGGTAGAAGAAGCCTGGAAGTGGGTTGATTCCATTATGAATGCATGGGCTGCGGATAATGATGCGCCTAAGCCTTATCAGGCGGGGACATGGGGGCCGGTTGCTTCTGTTGCCATGATCACCCGTGATGGCCGCTCGTGGAATGAGTTTGAATAACGGGTAATGAGCGTGGGATTGTAAGAGTCCTTATATTGAGGCCCAAGCTGCGTTGTGAGCGGCTTGGGTTGGTGTCATCAAGATATAGAATACCCCAATTTTTTCGCTTATTTGTGCCTTCAGTCAAGAAAAGAATAAAATTGAGCAGTTGCTTTCTATTATTCTATATGGTAGAAGTAATAGGCTAACTAACACTATAACTATGAGGATTCTTAGTATATCGTGCGGAATATCAGTGCGATGAAAGAATGAGATATCATGAACAGCGCCAAAAGCGTCCGGTTTCAAAGATCTACCCACATGCTTTTCCTTTCTGCCATTTTATCCAGTGAGCACTACTGGTGCGGTGCGTTATAGCGTCTTACTCCTGTTAACCGGTTTTCAACCGGCATTTCTATTTCGTCAAAACGTCAGGTTATTTATTTCTCATCTCATTTGCTGATGAGTTCAGTGTTTTTACTGGCTTGCGTCTTGACGTGCGTATTTGCGTGTTCAGGAGAAAGAAAATGATTTACTGGTTATTCCTTGCAATGGCAATCGTCACCGAAGTTATCGGTACTTTGTCGATGAAACATGCCAGCGTTTCAGGTGGGATGGGGGGCATGGCAGTGATGTACATTATGATCGCTACATCCTATATTTTGCTGGCAATGGCGGTGAAAAAAGTTGCGCTGGGTGTTGCGTATGCGTTGTGGGAAGGGATTGGTATCCTGTTTATTACTGTTTTTAGTGTGATGTGGTTTGATGAATCATTGTCGTTGATGAAAGTGGGCGGTCTGGCTCTGCTGGTGACAGGGATTATGTTGATTAAATCCGGGACTAAAAAAGTGGCAGTTAAGAAATCGGCTGAGGCGGTGAAAAAGATGGCAGATAAAGCTGTCAATGCCGCCGTAACTAAAAACAGTAAAATTAAGGAGGCATAACATGTTGCAACAATTTGAATGGTGGCATGCTGCGTTCCTGTTTCTTGCTGTCGTGTTGGAGATTTTAGCGAATATTTTATTGAAATTGTCTGATGGTTTCAGACGCCATTGGATGGGGGTTTTCTCACTGGTTGCTGTTCTTGGGGCGTTTAGTGCGCTTGCCCAGGCAGTGGAGGGAATCGAACTTTCCATCGCTTATGCTTTGTGGGGCGCTTTCGGCATTATCGCCACGATTGCTGCCGGCTGGGTTATGTTTAATCAACGTCTGAATTGTAAAGGTTGGGGCGGTATTGTTTTGTTGTTGCTCGGGATGGTGATGATTAAGATGGCGTAGCCGTAAGAGTGACTTGGATTCTAATTGATTGATTAACTTATAATAATCTGAGCTTTGTTTAAGCGATGTCATTTGCGGACATATCACCCATCGAGCGGATGCCACCTGTATGATTTGCTGATGAGGTTAGCGTTGTTAATCATCTTTTATGTCGGTGAGGAGATTTATCTATAACTTATCAAACAGTTGTAATCCTTAATGACATTAATCTATCACTGATGTATAACAAAATGCTTAACAATTTTATAACTTAATACAGGTAAAATATATATAGATGAAAAAGGTCGGTTTAATCGGTTGGCGGGGAATGGTGGGCTCTGTTTTGTTGCAGCGTATGCTGGAAGAAAGTGATTTTCGAGGTATTGCCCCGCACTTTTATAGTACATCAAGTGCCGGTTCCGCTGGTCCTGTCATTGATGGCATTACTTATCAACTTAAAGACGCCAATTCGGTCAATGCGTTGGCAGAAATGGACATAATCATTACCTGTCAAGGCGGCGATTACACCAAGGCCATTTATCCAGCGTTATCAGTGGCTCTTTGTGCGTGGGTGTCGGCCGTTATAAGAAAATGTCACTTAATGATGAACCAATCTATTCTGTCCTCACCGTCGGTGATCAACTGCTGTGGGGTGCAGCCGAACCGTTGCGCCGTATGTTGAATATTCTGCTTAACCGAGCGTAATCAACAGATAAAAAATGATGCATTGCGGATACAGCTAGGTATTGTTAGGTCACTCAGTGGGACAATAATACCTGATTTTAATGGTAATTCTGGCTCATAAACAGCCCATATCTCTTTTTTCAATTTTTTGCAGTGTAGTTCTGGATATACCCGCACGTTCTGCCAAATTCTTTTCTGACCACCGACGTTGTTTTCTGCCTAGCTTGATTTGTTCTCCGAGTAGCATGGCTGCTTCTTGGGAGAATTTGGGTTGGCTAATTTTTCATCAGACAACCCTAGGATCATAGTTTCATAATTGTTCGCTCAATCAGCAGATATAATTAATCTTTCCTACCGGAGCTTTTCAGAGATTGCCGGGCTTGCAGAAAGGCAACAGCTTTTGCTAAATCGCGGGTGCGTGGTGAAGGCGGCAAACTGTTAAGAAATACTTCGCCATAAGGACGCATCACCAGTCGGTTATCACAAATCACAACCACACCATAATCATCAACATCACGAATAAGCCGCCCGACACCCTGTTTCAGGCTAATAACCGCATCTGGCAACTGAACTTCATTAAATGCATCACCGCCTTTAAGCTGGCAATCTTCAATGCGGGCTTTTAACAGCGGATCATCCGGCGCTGTAAAAGGCAGTTTATCGATAATGACACAGGAAAGCGCATCACCCCGCACATCCACACCCTCCCAAAAACTGCTGGTTGCCACCAATAACGCGTTCCCGGCAGAAATAAACTGAGAAAGTAATTGACCTTTACTGGTTTCACCCTGAACCAAAACCGGTAACGTCATGCTGGCCCGGAACTCTTCGGCCAAACTGCGCATCATCTGGTGTGACGTGCATAAAAAGAAACAACGGCCTTTATTAGTTTCAATCAGCGGCTTAAGCATTCTCGCCAGCCATTTTGCACCACCGGGCTGATTCGGTGACGGTAAATGACGAGGAACACAAAGCAGCGTTTGACGTTGATAATCAAATGGACTTGGCAACAGTAAAGTTTTCGCTTCTTTTAGCCCAAGCCGTTCGGTGAAATGTGAAAGCTGTTCGTTGACGGATAATGTAGCTGACGTGAAAACCCAACAACCTGATTGCTCATTAATAATTTCGCTGAATTTGTCGGAGACAGACAGAGGTGTTAACGCCAAAAGAAAATGGCGACCATAACTTTCAAACCAATAACTGTAACCGGGGATAGTCACATCTTTCAGGCGTTTAAGACGGTTACGGTAAATTGTCGCCCGTTCAAAGGCCGCATCCAGCATAACTGAACGCCCCAGCGACAATTTCACCACGTCATAACAAAGCTCAAGTGCGTCATCAAGAAATACCAGCGCCCGTTGCACCTGCGGATTTTGCAACAATTCCCGCAAATTCCCCCGATAGCCATTCTCCCCCAATGCCAGCCGGAAATCCTGAGTACTTTGACTCAGACGATCCGCGCTCTTCTGTAACTGAGCTTGATCCCGCACTTCCGTGCGGTACGCCATAATAATGTCTCTGGCGAGATCCATCAGCTGGCGACTACTTAACTGCTGACCAAAATATTGGCTGGCAATATCGGGGATCTGGTGCGCTTCATCAAATATCTTCACTTCCGTTTGTGGGATCAACTCACCAAATCCGGTCTCTTTCACGACCATATCCGCCATAAACAGATGATGGTTGACGACAATAACATCCGCATCCATTGCCCGGCGACGCGCTTTCAAAACAAAGCACTCCTGATAGCGCGGACAATCACTGCCAAGGCAATTATCGTTAGTACTGGTGACCAACGGCCAAACCTGGCTGTCTTCCGCTATCTGATGACAGGAGCTGATATCACCCTCTTCAGTTTGTGAAGACCAGTTTCTCAACCGGACGATATCAGACAGAATGTCTGCTTCCAGCTGTCCCCCACCAAAAGAGTTCTGTTCCAGCCGTTCCAGGCAAAGATAATTCGAACGCCCCTTTAACAGCGCCAGTTTACCGGTGAAATTAATTGCTTCAGCGACAGTCGGCAAATCACGATTATAAAGCTGATCCTGCAATGCCTTAGAACCTGTAGAAATAATCACTTTTTGCCCAGAGCGCAATGCAGGTGCCAGATAGGCAAATGTCTTACCTGTTCCTGTGCCTGCTTCTACAACCAATTGTTGATGGTTTTTAATCGCACACTCAATAGCAGTTGCCATTTCTCTTTGAGCATCGCGGGGTTTGAAACCTTTTATTGCTTTGGCAAGGGAACCATTTTTCGCAAAATCGTCTGACACAAACTGTCTCTTTCAATAGAATGGATGGAGATTATGCCAATACTGTGTTCTGATCACCACCCAAAATCAGGCATATGGCAGTTAACTTAAGGAGTATCCATGACAATTGAGCGTATTGATTCACAGGATCGTTGGTCTGAAGCGGTGGTTTACAATAAGACAATTTATTACACCAGCGTACCGGAGAATCTGGATGGTGATATTACTGAGCAGACGGCAGATACACTGGCCGCGATTGATATCATGCTACAACGCCTCGGGTCTGATAAAAGCAAAATTATCGATGCCACTATTTTTCTGGCCGATGGAGAAGACTTTGCCGGAATGAATGCCGCCTGGGATGCATGGGTTGTGGCAGGAAGTGCACCTGTACGCTGCACAGTTGCAGCTAAGTTAATGAACCCAAAATACAAAGTCGAGATAAAAGTTATCGCAGGCATTTAACATTCATTCGGGATATTCTTCTGCTTTTTATAAGTTGAGCACATAGAGGCCATTAAGAACATCCATTGAATTTTTCTCCCATATCTTGCATTTTTAATGACCATGATAATGGTCATTAAAACCATTAAAGACCAAATTAAAACTAATTGAAAAAGGTCATTTTTCGGAGGGATTGAATATGATTAAAAAGTATCGTAGTAATGCGTTTGCTGCAATTCACGAAACGATGGAGGAACTGAGCGAAATAGGGGTTGTCAATGAGAGCATGAAATTGTGTGGGGCACCACATTGGTGTTTATGCTGCTATAGCTAATGTAGAACCATCAACCTTACTCTGGTTAGCTCATTAATTCTGATGCCGGGATACCAACGCTCAAATTGTGCCTTTAGCTCGCCATTTAGAACGGCTGTCCGAGGGATGCACTTAAATGATTGCCCCATGTTTTTTTATGCTCTCGACATCAGCAAGGTGATCTACACCACCAACGCCATCGAATCGCTGAACAGCGTGATCCGGCATGCCATCAAAAAGCGCAAAGTGTTCCCGTCAGACGACTCGGTGAAAAAGGTGGTGTGGCTGGCCATCCTGGCAGCATCGCAGATATGGACGATGCCGCTGAAAGACTGGCGGATGGCGATGAGCCGCTTTATCATTGAGTTCGGTGATCGCCTTGACGGTCACTTCTGAGAAAAGGCGTTTACACAAAATCGTAAATAGGTTCGGATTATTGATTGCAAGCCTCTACATGTACCCTTGCCCTTGCAGCCATCACTAATGCTGCTTGAGTCATCGCCGCCACAGTGAACATCACCTGACCAACTACTACCAAACCCCTTCCTGTTTACGCACGAATCCTTACCGTCCCCCAATAACGTTGAAGTAACCTTGAAGAATTGCCATTCTAACAAAAACTCCGTTCTCAGCCTGAGAAAAATAAGCACAATGTACTGAATTATCTAACTCATAAGGAAGCTCATAACCTCGCGGAAGAGGATGCATAATTATGGCGCGGGGATGTAAGTATGAAAGTAGATCAGGAGTGAGCATCAAATTGGAATCGGGTAAATGATTTGCTGTTTCTTTATAACCCGCTATATAAATAACATCCGCACTATACAACCCCTCTTTTATGTTACGGAGATATTCGTAGGTGACACCAGTTTGACGAAGGTACGCTTCGTCTTCTGGTAAAAGCTTACAATTTTCTTCAGTGCAAAGTAATAATTTTATATTGTGAAACAGGGCTATACAAAAGAGAAGGGAGCGCGCTGATCGGGAAGATGGGTGACAGCATAATAATAAAGTTAATGATTTATGAAGAGGGAAAGATTGATGAATGGTAAAAATATCAAGTAAAGCCTGCGTTGGATGCTCTGCATTTAATCCTTCACCATTTCCCGCATTTATAACGGGAAGGCGGCTTTTTATACAATAGTTATGCACAGGCTCAACTTTGGCATGGCGCATAACGGCAATATCGGCATACGCATTGATCATTTGTGCAGTATCCGTAAATTTTTCATTCCAGCTTGAACCAGAACGGCTTGACTCACCATCAGCAAAACCTATAATTTTTGCACCAAGACGGTTGGCTGCGCTTTCAAAGCTGAGGCGAGTTCTTGTACTGGGCTGAAAAAAAAGTGAAGCAACAAGGATATCTTCATTTCTTTTTTTTATTTTTTTATCAGGTTTTGATACTTTAAAATTCTGAGCCAGCTCTATAATATTCATTATAGTGTCTAAGTCTAATGATTTAATAGAGAGAAGGTTATCTTTTAGAAAAAAATTTTGCACTGATATCATAACTCACCTCCGGACTTTCATATTAATGATAGATATAAAAAGAACGATAATGAAAAAACCACCAAGCAAAATAGTGTAGGCAGAGTGTTGATAGTCCATAGCTGCACTTATAATCGGAACAGTAATAAAACTACCAATCCGCCAAAATAGACCGACATCCTCATTTGCTGTAAGAAGCATGCTATTGTGAAAGTTATTGCTAATATTACAGTTGAACTGAGGTACATTTTTATCAAAAAAACCAACCTTTTTAAGCTCATTTAGAAGGACAAGAGATAAAAAAGAAGACTCCTTATGCTCAATTAATTTTTTTAAATAATCATTATTATCCCAATGAATAGGAGCAATTTCATTAAATGCCTTTCGCGCCAAGTCGGTATATGATTATAGTCACAAAACCCAGCGAGTCAAATCTTCAATGAGGGGGTACTGTTTTGAGTATACCTTCGTATTATTGAACTATTATTCAGTCATTTTATATCCTGTGGAGTCTGGGAGACTGTCTATATTCTTTGCTTTATTACTTAACAAATCCGTCTATCAACCTGATATATTACATGCGGGATACTCAGGGGCAGAGTGAGCCTGTTTTTGCTTTGGCATATCTGCTCGGAATAAAACTTTTTCCCCGAATGAGAAACTGGAGCGATGTAGTATTTTATTGCCCTTCAAAGGAGCATTTTAGTGATTCAGCGAGTATGTCCCGAAGCCGGTCAGGCGAGTTCATTGTCGTGGTATGATAATTAAGGATGTTCCATATTGATGCAGTAGAATTACGTTAAGAAGTGATGGAGGACAGGCAAATTTACTTCTCTTCTGTCTGATAACTCATAAAGACACCGCTACCCTGTGTGTACATGTGGCAAGGAGTAATAGCCTTCTTATGGTTGCCAACTGGGTAAAACAGGCCAGGCTATGATAAGATAGCGCCTTATTTCGAATCATATTTCTTGCCGAGGTTAAGGCATGTCCACACGAATTCTGGCTATTGATACTGCAACGGAAGCCTGTTCTGTTGCTCTTTGGAATAATGGCGCCGTTCTGGCACAGTTTGAAATTTCTCCACGTGAACACACACAACGTATTTTACCTATGGTTCAGTCTGTTTTGGCTGAATCGGGTATTAGCTTACAGCAACTTGATGCTTTGGCTTTTGGCCGTGGGCCAGGTAGTTTTACCGGTGTACGTATTGGTGTTGGTATTGCTCAGGGTTTAGCTCTGGGGGCTGAACTGCCGGTTATTGGGGTTTCAACGCTTAATACAATGGCTCAAGGTGTTTTTCGTCTGACAGGGGTAACTCAGGTATTAACTGCTATTGATGCCCGGATGGGCGAAGTTTACTGGGGACAATATACCTGTGATCAGAAAGGTGAATGGCAAGGGAGTGAAACGGAAGCTGTGCTGAAACCGGAACAGGTTCAGGCGATCATGGCTCCGTTAAATGGTGGGTGGATGATCGCCGGAACCGGTTGGCAGGCTTATCCTCAGTTGATGGAAAGTCACTTAACGCTGACTGACAGCGGGATCATATTACCTCATGCTGAAGATATGTTACCTCTGGCTGTACAGATGTGGCAAAACGGTGAGATGACAGCCGTAGAACATGCTGAACCGATCTATTTGCGTAATGAAGTGACTTGGAAAAAATTACCGGGTCGTTAAGTATCGGTTGATGAAACTTGTAGTAAAAGAAAGTATCAAATAGACATAATTATTTTAAACATATGGTTATTTCAAACATCGTTGTTGGGCCAATTTTCAGGAGAAGGTGGTTATGTTAAGAGTAATAAACTGCCGGACTGGTTTTAAAGCGGCAATTTTGTTAGGTGTTGTTATGCTTACAGGTTGTATCACTATTCCTGATTCGGTCAAGGGAACATCACCAACGCCAGTTCAGGATCTGCTTTCTGTTAAGAATACGCCTGATCTGTTTATCGGCCAGGAAGGGAGATTTGGTGGTAAGGTGCTTGATGTGGTGAATGAAAATAACCGTACCCGCCTGGAAATATCGTCATTACCATTAGCATCTGATGCCAGTCCGAGATTGCATGAGCCTTCCATCGGTCGTATTTATGCTTATGTTAATAATTTCCTTGATCCGAATGACTTTAAAGGAAATTACATTACTGTCGTTGGCTCGGTCATGGGCGTAGAAAAGGGGAAAATTGGCAAGGCGGATTACGCTTATGTTGTGATTAATGTCACGGGTTATCAGCGTTGGAGGATTGCTCAACGGGTATTAATGCCTTCTGGCCCAGGGCCATGGAACTATTACGGTTATCCCTATTATTCAGGTTGGGGATGGGATGGGTATTATCCCGGCCTGGCACCTGTTGAGACTATTTTGATTGAGTAAGGTCATTTCAATACCGAGAGCTGTTGTTTTGTTAATGTGTGGCTTGTGACATTGTAACTTTATTTCTTAGTCGGAGCCGCCGCATTTATGTGGCGGTGATCCATGTAACTATTTCTTTGGTTCTAACGTTAATTTCATCGCAATTCTTGCACCTAAACCCGCAGTAATTTCTTTTCAGGGCAAATCCGACCTGTTTTTGATCAATTTCAGCGATCCAAAGCTGTTGTTCCTGGATGGCTGATTCAATTTCATACAGGGACAGGGTTTTATCATAGAGTGCTTTTGGCAGTAATTCGTCTGGAAAAAGAGAAGCAGCTTGTAGTTCTATATTGTTAATAACAGTACTATCTTCATGGTTTCCCATTCTAACCGTCATGTTGTTTATAGTCATATTTTATTATCCTTAGTTTTTTAATAATGTATTGGAATAGATGAAAGCAATAAATGCTATTCCAAAAATGCTATCTTAAACGAAAAATAAGTAGGTCAATGTATAATCAATAGCAACTAAGTTAAATGTTAACTATGGCAATAATATACTGATTATAAAAAATAATTTACAGACGACACAGTTCTCTTTGTTTTTTGTATGTAAGGATTAACATGAAATTAGTGATGTGTATCTCAACCTGAACAATGTTTCTTTTTTACACTGGTACGCTGAGTTAATAATTTGTTAAAACAAAGCGTGCGTTATTTATTAGGCGAGTGATAACATAGCAATTGAAATTTCAGGAGTACTACCTTGGAGAAAGTCTGGCTAAAACACTATCCGGCGGATGTCCCTGCGGAAATTGACCCGGATCGTTATGCATCATTGGTTGAGATGTTTGAAAATGCTGTAGCGCACTATGCAGATCAGCCTGCGTACATCAACATGGGTGAGGTTATGACCTTCCGTAAGCTGGAAGAGCGTAGTCGGGCGTTTGCTGCTTATTTGCAAAATGGTTTGGGATTAAGTAAAGGGGATCGTGTTGCACTGATGATGCCAAACTTGTTGCAATATCCTGTTGCACTGTTTGGTGTTCTGCGTGCAGGTATGGTTGTCGTAAATGTAAACCCGATGTATACGCCACGCGAACTTGAACATCAGCTTAATGACAGCGGCACTTCAGCTATTGTGATTGTGTCCAACTTTGCCCATACACTGGAAAAGATCGTTTTTAATACCAAAGTTAAGCATGTTATTTTGACGCGTCTGGGCGATCAGCTATCCCGTCCTAAAGGTACGTTGGTTGATTTTGCTGTGAAATATATCAAACGACTGGTACCGAAGTATAATCTGCCTGATGCCATCTCATTCCGTAGTGCGATACACAAAGGCTATCGTATGCAATATGTAAAACCGGATATTAACGGCGCTGATTTGGCCTTTCTGCAATATACTGGCGGCACGACTGGCGTAGCTAAAGGTGCTATGTTGACGCACCGTAATATTCTGGCAAATCTTGAACAGTCAAAAGCGGTTTATTCACCATTACTGCATTCTGGTCAGGAACTGATAGTCACTGCGTTGCCTCTCTATCACATATTTGCATTATTGGTAAACTGTTTGCTACTTATTTACCTAGGGGGATGCAATCTTCTGATCACTAACCCGCGTGATATTGCCGGTACAGCTAAAGAGTTGAGCCGCTACCCGTTCACTTCTGTCACTGGGGTGAATACGTTGTTTAACGCTTGGTTGAATAATGAAGAATTTAGGAAGCTTGATTTCTCCTCATTACGTCTCGTTGTTGGCGGTGGTATGCCAGTACAGAAGGCGGTTGCTGAGAAATGGGCAGAAGTGACAGGAAGGCCTCTGCTAGAAGGCTATGGCCTGACAGAATGTTCACCATTAGTTTCCTGTAATCCTTATAACTCGAAACATTACACTGGCAGTATTGGTTTTCCAGTATCTTCAACTGAAATCAAACTCGTAGATGATGACGGTAATGAGATGCCGATAGGTCAGCAGGGGGAATTGTGGGTCCGTGGCCCACAGGTTATGGTTGGTTACTGGAATCGCCATGATGCGACAGAAGAAGTGTTGAAAGATGGCTGGGTAGCGACAGGTGATATTGCTAATGTTAATGAACAGGGTTTTATTCATATCGTAGACCGCAAAAAAGATATGATTTTGGTTTCTGGTTTCAATGTATATCCTAATGAAGTTGAAGATGTTGTATCAGCTCACCCGAAAGTGCTAGAGTCAGCAGCAGTTGGCATATCAAGTGAAAGTTCCGGTGAAACTGTCAAAGTGTTTGTGGTTCGAAGAGATCCCAGTTTGACCGAGGATGAGCTTAAAACGCATTGCCGTCGTTATCTGACAGGGTATAAAGTACCTAAGATCATTGAGTTCCGGGATGAATTGCCTAAATCTAATGTAGGTAAAATTCTCCGCAGAGAACTGCGCGATGAAGAGAAAAAGGTTAGGAATGCAGCTATAGCCTAACTCTCTTCATAATACTTATAAGTACGACAACGCCGGTTTCAGCCGGCGTTGTCGTGCTTATTACCATGAATGGCTAAGAGAACTATGTTTTGAATTATCAGTTGATCACCACAGATGCTCAGTTGCAACAAGTCTGCGAAAGAGCAAAACAATACTCAAAAGTAGCATTGGATACTGAATTTGTACGCACACGGACGTATTACCCACAATTAGGTTTGATACAACTGTATGATGGCGAACAACTTTCTCTGATAGATCCACTTAATATCACCAACTGGCAACCTTTTCGTGAATTAATTACTCATCCTCAGATATTGAAGCTGTTACATGCTGGCAGTGAGGATTTGGAAGTCTTTCTGAATGCTTTTCAATGCTTGCCGGAACCCATGATTGATACCCAGGTCCTGGCTGCGTTTATCGGACACCCTCTGTCATGTGGTTTTGCCGCGCTGGTGGCTGAATATATCCATGTTGAGTTGGATAAAAGCGAATCTCGCACTGACTGGCTTGCCCGCCCGTTAAGTGAAAAGCAGTGTGAATATGCAGCGGCGGATGTTTATTATCTGCTACCTTTGGCTGATATTCTGATGACTGCGACGGAGCAAGCTGGGTATATGAAGGCTGCGATGGGTGAGTGTGAGCTTATCAGCCGACGTCGCAAAGAGATATTGACACCGGAATGTGCTTATAAACAGATAGGCAATATCTGTCAATTACGTCCTCAACAGCTTGCGTGTTTGAAAAAACTGGCAGCATGGCGTTTGAATCAGGCCAGAGAGCGTGATTTAGCTGTGAACTTTGTTATTCGTGAAGAAAATTTGTGGCAGGTGGCGCGTTATATGCCAACCTCTTTGGCAGAATTGGATGCGCTGGGGTTAAGCGGGCAGGAGATTCGTTGTCATGGACGTCGCCTGTTGGCAATGGTTGCCGAAAGTGGAAATATCCCAGAAAGCGAATGCCCTCCACTGGTGACAAATCTGATTGATCAACCTGGTTATCGTAAAGCGTTTAAGGATATTAAGGCGCTGATTAATCAGGTAAGTGAACAGCATCGGTTTAATTCTGAATTGCTGGCATCTCGTCGTCAGATTAATCAGTTACTCAGTGTTCACTGGAAATTGAAGCAATTAAATGGCAAATCTGAACTGCTTAGTGGATGGCGGGGAGAATTGCTGGCTGGGCCAGTTGCAGAAATTCTGGCGAACTATCCTGATTAACTAAATATCAGATGAGAGCAACTGCTTTAGTCCGATGCCAGACTAAAGTGCGAGAGAGAGTGGGGTTCCCGTTTAGGGTTACCCCATCTCAGACAGTCACATAATGAGCTTGGTTACTTTGATGGTGATTAATGATAAAACAGCACGGTTTACCCACATTACTTTTGAGCTTCTTCTGTCTCAGGTAGTGTTATATTAAGTTCCAGCACAGAAATATCATCACCTTTCTGCTCAAATTGTACAGAGAGCATCTCAGGATCTACCTGTATATACTTACAGATTACCGCCAGGATATCCCGTTTCATGTCAGGCAGGTAAGCTGGTTCAGAATCACCACGGCGACGCTCTGCCACGATGATTTGCAGACGTTCTTTAGCGATATTTGCTGTCGTTTTTTTTCTCGACAGAAAGAAATCTAGCAAGGCCATGTTTTATCCCCCAAATAGGCGTTTTAAGAAGCCCTTCTTCTCTTCTTCAATAAAACGGAAAGGACGTTCTTCCCCCAATAAACGCTCAACAGTATCTGTATACGCTTTTCCTGCATCGGATTCCGTATCCAGAATGACGGGTTCCCCTTGGTTGGATGAACGCAGTACCGATTGATCTTCAGGAATAACACCAAGTAAAGGAATACATAAAATCTCCAGAACATCTTCCATACTGAGCATATCGCCACGGCTTACTCGGCCTGGATTATAGCGAGTCAGTAACAGATGTTCTTTAATGGAATCTTCACCGCGTTCAGCACGTCGTGATTTAGAGGCCAGAATGCCCAGAATACGATCTGAGTCACGTACAGAAGAGACTTCAGGGTTCGTTGTGATAATCGCTTCATCAGCAAAGTAGAGTGCTATCAACGCACCACTTTCAATCCCTGCCGGGGAATCACAGATAATAAAATCAAAACCTTGTTTATCCAGATCGACTAAAACTTTCTCAACACCTTCAGGAGTGAGCGCGTCTTTATCGCGGGTTTGCGATGCTGGTAAGATGTAAAGGTTTTCGGTACGTTTATCTTTGATTAATGCCTGATTAAGCGAGACGTCACCTTGGATAACGTTCACGAAGTCATAAACTACGCGGCGTTCACATCCCATAATCAGATCGAGGTTACGCAGACCGATATCAAAATCGATGACAACGGTTTTTTTACCTCTTTGGGCAAGGCCGGTAGCAATGGCCGCGCTTGAAGTGGTTTTGCCAACGCCACCTTTACCTGATGTAACAACAATAATGCGTGCCATGAAGCGATTCCTTATTAAAAGGGCTAGATTAAAGGTTCAATAGTTAATTCATTATTTACCAGGCTAAGTTTTGCGGCTTTTCCTGCTAATTCAGTCGGGATTTTATCGCCGAGCCAATATTGCCCAGCTATAGAGATGAGCTCAGCGTTTAAATGGGTGCAAAAAACCAAACATTCCTGATCACCAGATGCGCCGGCTAATGCCCGGCCTCGCATCATGCCGTAGATATGAATATTGCCGTCCGCAATCAATTCAGCACCAGCACTAACATTACTGGTGACAATAAGATCACTGCCTTGGGCATAAATTCTTTGTCCTGAGCGAACAGGTAAATTAATTATGCGGGTTTTTTTAACAGTAGGCTCTGTTGGTTTATTTTCCTGTACCGAAGTTTTTTGTTTTTTGCCTTCATTTAGCAATGGTAAGGCGGCTTTTATTACCGCCCTGCGTTGCTGCTCATCACGGCAACCGCTAATTCCAACAACCCGGAATCCTGCTGAATCAATAGCGTGATGCAGTGCTTTCAGATCAGCGCCTGCCGGCAGACCGGAGATATTAATGACAACAGGCGCATTTTTCAGGAAATCCGGTGCTTGTTCCACTTTTTCCTGTAGGGCCTGTAGAATAATTTCTGGTTGGTCATTGTGTAAATGAACAACCGAAAGCGTAAAATTACTGCCTTTTAGCTCAATTGGCGACTGTGACATCTATCCTGACTCAGATTCAGCAAATTTGAGATCCCCCAGAACAACATCTGGGATACGATATTTCGAAATACAATAAGCATGTTATAATTACTAAATTATTCAAGCAAGTCGTGGCCTTAATTTAAAAGAGTTTATTATAATGATTTGTGTGATCTACAGCAGCCCGAAACGGGAGCAAACATATCTTTATGTTGAAAAAAGAGATAATTTTTCTCGTGTTCCTGAGGAGTTACTAAAAAGTTTTGGTCAGCCTCAATACGCAATGATGATCTCCCTGGCAGACAGAAAGAAACTGGCGGGTGCTGATATAGAAAAAGTAAAAATATCGTTAATTGAACAGGGTTTTTACCTGCAAATCCCACCCCCGGCCGAAAATTTAATGAATGCACATCTGGAGCAGATGAAAAAATAAGAAAAATCCGAGGATTTGGTGAGTGGAATTAACCGTTATTGCAGTTTTATTAACCACTGCAATATTAACGGGCGTAGTGTTTTTTTCCCATTGATGTTGAGTTATGGCTGATAGGGTAGTGCAATAAATGCTATAATCAGGGGTATGCCTGATAAACCAGAGTAAGGAATGAGTATGTATCAGCATAGAGACTGGCAGGGCGCATTACTGGATCTTCCCGTCAATAAAGTTGTTTGCGTTGGCAGTAATTACGCTAAACATATTAAAGAAATGGGTTCTCAGCCAGCGGAAGAACCCATTGTTTTTATTAAACCGGAAACTGCATTGTGTGATATACATCAGCCGATTGCGATTCCAAAAGATTTGGGTGCTGTTCATCACGAAGTTGAACTGGCTGTGTTGATTGGTACACAGCTGAAACAAGCAAATCAAGAGCGTGTTGGCATTGCGATCGCCGGTTTTGCTGTTGCATTGGATCTTACTTTGCGTGATTTACAGTCCAAATTCAAGAAAGCAGGTCAGCCGTGGGAAAAAAGTAAGGCGTTTGATGGTTCTTGTCCGATATCTGGGTTCATTCGGATGAGCAGTTTTGGTGATCCACAAAATACCCGGCTCTCATTGACGGTCAATGATGAATTACGGCAGAACGGTGATACCAATGACATGTTGACACCCATCATTCCTCTGATCAGCCATATGTCTCACTTTTTCACTTTGCGGCCGGGAGATGTGATTCTTACCGGGACACCGGAAGGTGTTGGAGTTCTGGAATCCGGTGATGTGTTAAAGATCACTTTGAATGATAATGCGCTCACTACAAGAGTGATTTGAATATAAGGAATAGCAGAAGTTATGTCTCAACCTTTCTGGCAGGTAAAAACCCTGGATCAGATGACAGATGAAGAATGGGAATCGCTATGTGATGGTTGTGGGCAATGCTGTCTGCATAAATTGATGGATGATGATACCGATGAAATTTATTTTACTAACGTTGCCTGTAATCAACTTAATATAAAAACCTGCCAATGCAAAAATTACGAAGACCGTTTCAGATATGAACCGGACTGTATCAAACTGACTCGATACAATTTGCCAACGTTTGAATGGTTGCCAATGACTTGTGCATATCGTTTGCTTGCGGAGGGGAAGGCATTGTTACCTTGGCACCCACTCATTAGAGGCTCCAAATCAGCAATGCATAGCGAAAGAATCTCTGTCAGGCATATCGCTGTACGAGAAATTGATGTTGTGGAATGGGAAGACCATATTATTAATAAACCTGAATAATGATTTAACTAACTGTAATTTAATAAATTATTTTTCTATTACTCTTATTATGTCTTCTCCCAAATGGGATCTGGCCCTAAAACTCAGTTATTCAGTACATGTATCCACCAAAAATGAACTAAAGGTTGATTGTATATAATTGCATCTATACTATTACCTAAAGGTAATTAAACCTGTGGTTTATTAGAGGAAGCATAAAATATGCCAAGACATTCGGAAAACATAGAAAAAATTACCAATGATTTCAGCCACCTGAATGAGCCAGAGCTCAATCGTACCCTGTATGATGTTTTTGATTCCTCTGGTACTGATATTGTGAATGATGTGGATGAACTCATTCTTCCACCAGGCTACCGATTGGTCAGAGTTGATAGTCGGTTAGATTTGGATATAGATGAGCCCCATTTTGAATTGGCGTTACTCAGTGATGACGCTAAGGAAGTTGTTTATTACAACAAAGTTATTGTGATGAATGACTTGGTGCTTAACTGTCGTCCTGCATCTCAGACGCTTGTGTGGAGAACGAAGAAACCAAAACATAAAGCGGCATTAAGTGATTTAGCAGCTAAAATCTTTTTTCACTATCTGATTAGAACACATGATGTCGCTGCTTCAAACGTCAATCAAATAATAGACGATATCTCTTTCTGGCAAGCTCGAATGTATGAAGCATTACAGTTTGGGCTTTATGTTTATGGTTATGATGTTATGACTTGTGAACTGAGAAATATCTTAACTGAGGATGATGTTGGTAAAGAGCAGAGTTGGTTGTGGGGCGATGCAGAATATTATATGGATAGGTTAGCCATTATTTCAAAGATTAAGCTTCCTAATAAATAGTGAATTAATAGAAAACAATTCTAACTTTTTATGGGTTTTGCCACACACGCCGCTTAGTTGCGGCTTTTTTTATTAAATTGACGACATATTGCTGTAGAACAGTTCAGATGGCGAGGTTAATCCAACTGTAGGCTTAAAATGCCGGAAAGCGCTTTCCGGCACCTGAAACTAACTTACTTTCTGATTACTGGACATAATCCTTCAGTTTATAAACCAGTTTATTGCCATGGTTGGACAGGGTCAGCTTTTGATCTTTCAGTGTGACTCTGACGCCATCTTCTAATACCTTACCAATCAAGTGATCCCATCTGTTCAATTTATCATCTGAGCAAAGCATCTGAGTGCTGGCCAGATTTTTAACTGTCAGTACACCATTTTTCAGCTTACCCTGACCCATAAAGTTATTACACATGGAGCCGGAGATATGCAGTTTTTCACCGAATTCAATGGATGGTACGCGACCATCTTGATTTTTAGCGACTTCGCCATTAACGCTCACCAGAACAAATCTGTGATGTAGTAAATCATCGACTGACACGTTTTCTGTCGCTGAAGCCTGAAATGTGGCTAACAATAAAGTGGCTGTTGCCAAAGGTAGTATTTTTTTCATATTTATCTCCTAATATATTATTTTAAGGGTATTTACTAACAATGTTCGGGCAATTTTTCCCGTTGATTAATTGCTGGATATTTCTCAGCGTAGTTTCACTGATACTGGTCAAGGCTTCTTCTGTCAGAAATGCCTGATGACCGGTAAACAGCACGTTATGACATGAAGACAAGCGACGAAAAATATCATCCTGAATCACGTCATTAGATTTGTCTTCAAAGAAGAGGTCGCGTTCATTTTCATAAACGTCCATACCCAGAGCGCCAATTTTTTGCTGTTTTAATGCGTTAATAGCGGCTACGGAATCAATCAGAGCGCCACGGCTGGTATTAACGATCATGACGCCGTTTTTCATTTTGCTGAAAGCAAGTTCATTCAGCAGATGATAGTTTTCTGATGTCAGCGGACAATGAAGGGATATCACATCGGATTGCGCATACAGTGTATCCAGATCGACATATTCAGCACCGAGATCCAAAACAGCTTGATTAGGGTATGGATCACAGGCTAACAGGCGCATGCCGAACCCTTTGAGGATACGTAGAGTTGCGACACCAATCTTACCTGTTCCAATAATTCCCGCTGTACGGTTGTGCATATTGAAACCAATCAGGCCATCAAGAGAAAAATTGGCGTCACGGGTGCGTTGATAAGCCCGATGAATACGGCGGTTTAAACACAGGATTAATCCAATGGTATGTTCAGCAACTGCCTCAGGAGAATAGGCCGGAACCCGAACAACCTGAATGCCCAATTCTTTAGCTGCGTCCAAATCGACATTATTAAAACCTGCACAACGCAGTGCGAGGATTTTTATATTCATTCCAGCCAATTCTTCAAGTACTTCACGATCAGCATTATCGTTAACGAAAATACAAACAGCATCTGCACCGATAGCATTTTTGGCAGTTTTTGAACTGAGAGGAAAATCGAAAAACTCAAAATCATAATCAAACCCGAGCTTTTGATTAACCAGCTCCAGATGTTTATAGTCATACTGTTTGGTACTGTAAACGACTAATTTCATGGAATTATCTCCGTCATAATTTAAGTAGCTAATAAATTGTTTAGGACTTAAATTATTGCTGACGTAAAGGATTAAATAAACCGATAAATTAAGTAACGCTATAAGGGTATTGCTTGTTGTTTTCCTACATGTTCAATTAAATTTACTTAATAATCAATATCTTAGTTTGAGATGTGTCTACTAAATTATGGAATAACAATAGAAGTAACCGATCTAAGGCTTAATAAGGAGAGGCAATAATTTGATAATCAAAAGAGGCATTGTACTGATGCCATTGGTGGTGCTGATGGTATGGTTTTCTATTCCCCATTGGTTATTCAAGGTTTCTGGTTACCTCAGGGAAATGGTTGAAGAAATAAAAGCGCACCGGGAGGTGCGCAAAATGCAGCAATATAATATATAGGTAATGTATGAATAGAGTGTAATTATCAGGCAGTCATTTTTTCCAGAACTTCACGTGCAGTTTGTTGCGCTTGATTTGCGGCATCAGGGCTTAATCCTACACCTTCAGCAAACACAAACTCCACATCAGTAAGACCAATGAATCCGAGGAAAAGGCGCAAATAAGGCACTAACAGATCACTGGGACCGTCTTTATGAATTCCTCCTCGGCTAGTCAGGATAATTGCGCGTTTGCTTTTTACCAGACCTTCAGGGCCATTCTCGGTATAACGGAAGGTGACGCCAGCACGGGCTATCAGGTCAAAATAGTTTTTCAGTTGGGTTGGAATGTGAAAATTGTACATAGGTGCAGTCATAACAATGATGTCATGATCCTGCAATTCCGCAATAAGTTCATCAGATAACGCCAATACCTCTTTCTGACGGGTAGTCATTTCATTACCTTTTGGACGTAATGCATGAACCAGTTCGTTATCCAGAACAGGAATAGGTTGTGCAGCCAGATCACGTATTGTGATGCTGTCGTCAGCATGGTTGGCTTGCCATTTTTCAATAAAGAAATCTGCCATTTGGTTAGTGTGTGAATGCTGCGCCATAATGCTGGATTTCAGAACCAGAACTTTACTCATTTTTATTCCTTAAATTAACTTTTGTTCGTTCACTTGTTAGTCACGATACAGTTATTCTATGAGTTATTATCTTCTGGTAATAGATCAATATTTAGAGATTAGCATTCAAATTTATTGAATAACATTTATCTGTGTTGACTATAGCAGCAGGAATACTCGCTGAAATTATTGCCAATAAATAGGATATGCTACTATGTCATCAGCAAAAACTGGCTAATCAGCAAAGTAAAAAGTCACTAAGGACTAAAATAAGGTGAAAGAGTCTCAGAAAATCATTAATCGTCAGGCCGTTTGTCCAACAATCAAATATCCAGAAAACCTGCCAGTCAGCCAGAAGAAAGATGATATCTACAAAGCTATTCGTGATCATCAGGTTGTGATTATTGCTGGCGAAACCGGTTCGGGTAAAACAACGCAGATCCCCAAAATTTGCCTCGAATTGGGCAGGGGAATAAAAGGATTGATTGGTCATACTCAACCCCGTCGGCTGGCTGCTCGCGCGGTTGCCAATCGCCTGGCGGAAGAGTTGGAAACCTCAGTGGGTTCAGCTGTAGGTTATAAAGTCCGTTTCAGTGATCATGTCAGTGATAATACGCTGGTTAAACTGATGACAGATGGTATTTTGCTGGCGGAACTGCAAAATGACAGACTGCTTAAACAGTATGACACGCTCATTATTGATGAGGCACATGAACGTAGTTTGAATATTGATTTTATTCTGGGCTACTTGCGTCAGTTATTGCCAAAACGCCCTGATCTGAAAGTAATCATCACTTCAGCGACTATCGATCCTGAACGTTTTTCTCGTCATTTTCATCATGCACCCATTATTGAAGTTTCTGGCCGAACTTATCCGGTAGAGATGCGTTATCGGCCTGTAATAGCTGAAGACAGTGATGGAGAGCGGGATCAGCTTGAAGCAATTATTGATGCTGTTGATGAACTGGGCCGTGAAGGGCCTGGGGATATCCTGGTCTTTATGAGTGGTGAGCGGGAAATTCGTGATACAGCCGATGCTTTGAATAAATTGAATTTGCGTCATACCGAAGTATTGCCGCTGTTTGCACGTCTTTCTAATAGTGATCAGAACCGGATTTTTCAATCGCATGCCGGCCGAAGAATTGTGCTGGCCACTAACGTGGCAGAAACGTCTTTGACTGTACCGGGAATTAAATATGTGATTGATACCGGATATGCACGTATCAGTCGTTACAGTTATCGGACGAAAGTCCAGCGATTGCCGATTGAGCCAATATCTCAGGCATCGGCTAATCAGCGGAAAGGACGTTGTGGGCGTGTATCTGACGGGATTTGTATTCGCCTGTATTCAGAAGATGATTTCCTTTCACGGCCAGAGTTTACTGATCCAGAAATTTTGCGGACTAATTTGGCATCGGTCATTTTGCAAATGACATCCATTGGTCTTGGGGATATCGGCGCATTTCCATTTGTGCAACCGCCTGATAAACGTAATATTCAGGATGGTGTCCGGCTTCTGGAAGAGCTTGGGGCGATTGACCAGCACGCAACGGTGAAGGGTAATTACCGTCTGACATTAATAGGGCAGCAACTTGCTCAACTTCCGGTTGATCCCCGGTTGGCACGTATGGTACTGGAAGCCCGTCATCACGGTTGTGTGCGTGAAGTGATGGTAATTACTTCTGCGCTGTCTATTCAGGATCCAAGAGAGAGGCCACTGGAGAAACAGCAGGTTTCTGATGAGAAACATCGTCGGTTTGCCGACAAAGATTCTGACTTTATTGCATTTCTGAAATTATGGGATTTTCTGAAAGAGCAGCAAAAGGAGCTTTCTTCTTCGCAATTCCGCAAGCTTTGCCGTCAGGATTATCTTAACTATCTGAGAGTCAGAGAATGGCAGGACGTATATACCCAGTTACGACAAGTTGTAAAAGAAGTCGGTCTGCCGGTAAATAGTCAGGATGCAGATTATCGCAGTATTCATGTTTCGTTACTTTCTGGGCTGTTATCGCATATCGGCCAAAAAGATACAGATAAGCAGGAATATACTGGTGCGCGCAATGCTCGTTTTTCTATTTTTCCTGGCTCCGGCTTATTCAAAAAGCCACCTAAATGGGCAATGGTTGCGGAACTGGTTGAAACTAATCGTTTGTGGGGGCGTATTGCTGCGCGGATAGAACCTGAGTGGATTGAACCGTTAGCCACACATCTAGTGAAGCACCATTATAGCGAACCGCATTGGCAAAAATCGCAGGGTGCGACAATGGCTAAGGAGAAAGTCACTTTATATGGACTGCCAATTGTGGCGAGTCGTTTGATTAATTACAGTAAAATTGATCCAATGCTTTGCCGTGAATTGTTTATCCGCCATGCGCTGGTGGAAGGCGACTGGCAAACCCGGCATGCATTTTTCCGGGCGAATCTGAAATTACGTGAGGAAATTGAGGAGCTGGAACATAAATCCCGCCGTCGTGACATTCTGGTGGATGATGAAATCCTGTTCAGTTTCTATGATCAACGTATACCTCAGAGTGTGGTTTCTACGGGTCATTTCGATCGCTGGTGGTTGAAGACGAATAGAGCGCAACCGGACCTGCTCAACTTTGAAAAAAATATGTTGATCAAAGGTGATGCGGATAAAATCAGCGCGTTAGATTACCCTAATTATTGGTATCAAGATGCACTGAAATTACGGCTTAGTTATCAGTTTGAGCCGGGCACAGAAGCCGATGGTGTGACGGTTCATATTCCACTGCCGGTACTGAATCAGGTTAAAGATGCAGGGTTTGATTGGCAGATCCCAGGTATTCGCTATGATCTTGTCGTCGCTCTGATTAAATCATTGCCGAAACCGGTGCGGCGTAATTTTGTGCCGGCGCCAAACTATGCTCAGGCATTTATGGAGCGGGTGCCTCAACCCCAATCCACTTTGTTGGATAGTCTTGAGAAAGAATTACGGCGTATGACTGGTGTGACAGTGTCACGTGATGATTGGCAGTTAGCACAAGTGCCCGATCACCTCAAAATGACATTCCGGGTGGCAGGAGAAAAGAATCGGGCTATCGCTGAAGGCAAAGATTTAGCAGCGCTGAAATTACGATTGAAAGAGAAAGTTCAGGAGACGCTTTCAGCTGTTGCCGATGATGGTATTGAACAGAGTGGACTGCATATTTGGAGCTTCGGTGAATTACCGGAACGATATGAGCAAAAACGTGGAGGTTACTCTGTTAAAGCATTTCCGGCGCTGGTGGATGAAAAAGAGAGCATCGGTATCAGATTGTTTGAAACTGAACTGGAACAACAGACTGCCATGTGGGAAGGCACCCGTCGTCTGTTATTGCTAAATATTCCTTCACCCATTAAATATTTACATGAGAAATTGCCGAACAAATCCAAATTGGGGCTTTATTTTAATCCTTATGGCAAGGTATTGGATTTAATTGATGATTGTATCTCTTGTGGCGTTGATAAATTAATAGCGGGGCATGGTGGACCGGCTTGGAATGAACAGACTTTTATTCAACTACAGAATAAGGTTCGGGCTGAGTTGAATGATACCGTTGTGGAAATAGCCAGGCAGGTGGAACAGATACTCACCACTGTTTTTGCGATTAATAAGCGTCTTAAGGGTAGGGTTGATATTTCGCTGGCTCTGGCGTTATCTGATATCAAAGCACAGCTTTCTGGTTTAGTTTTCAGAGGATTTGTCACCGCTAATAGCTGGAAACGTTTACCGGATGTTTTGCGTTATTTGCACGGTATTGACCGTCGCCTTGAAAAATTGGCGATTGACCCACATAGGGATCGGACGCAAATGGGGCGAGTCGAGAATGTTCAGCAGCAGTGGCAACTATGGTTGGCGAAATTATCACTGCAACAGAAGCAGTTACCTGAGGTGCAAGAGATTCGTTGGATGATAGAAGAATTACGGATCAGTTTGTTTGCTCAGCAACTGGGTACGCCATATCCGATCTCTGATAAACGAATTTTGCAGAATATGGAACAGATTGCTTCTTAAATAGTGCAAGGCCACCTCTTTTAGCGGTGGCTTTTTACTAAGATGTATGACCTAGTTGGCAGGTACCTTCCGTATGTTTGGCTTTGTTAGCTCTAATAAAAGCATTAACCATGTCAGTTTTGCTTTCGCGGTTACGATCATAGTCAGCTTGTGTTGTCGTCTTTTTGGTCGCTGTAGCACGTTTTAACAACATAAACGCCTCCTTAAATTCTTTGTGTTACAGAATAATCTCTGACAATTGTTTCAACAGTTCCGGCAGTGCTGTCTGAACGGTTTCCCACACCACATCAAGATTGATGTCAAAATAGCCGTGGGCGATGCGGTTACGCATGCCGCGCATGCTGCGCCACGGCACTTCGGGGTGCGCTTGCGTGAATTCTGTATAGCCGTCCATTACTTTCGTGGCTGCTTCACCGATGATAATGAGGCTCATGATAACGGCTTGTTGGGTACACTTATCTTCAAGAAAATCGATTTTACTCAAACCATCCACGAAGTTGCACGCATCGGTTGCAGCTTGCCGCATATGTTCGAGGTAGTCGGGGAGGCGGTTCTCGCTCATACCGGCTGAGCCTCTGCAAGCACCTTAGCCCGGAATTTCGGTGGCAAGTCGGCAGGGGTTAACAGATCGACGTGTACGCCGAGCAGCGATTCTAGTTCGACTTGCAGACCACCTAAGTCGAACAGTGTTGTACCGGGCAACGCATCGACTAACAGATCGAGGTCACTACCATCTTGGTCGGTGCCATGGAGCACTGAGCCAAAGATGCGCGGGTTTGCTGTGCGAAAGCGACTAGTAGCTTCTCGCACCGCATTTCGTTTGAGCTCAAGAATAACGGATGGTTTCATGGGTACCTTTCCTTAATCGAAGTTCAACTCGTTGTAAAGAATACCTTTCTGGACATACCATTTCAAGAATGATATTCGTAAATTCTAATATTTTGATTTCCCGTATCGTACAAGAGTGCAGGATAGATTTATCTAAAATCTATATATTAAGAAATTTATTTTTAAATCTAACAAACGGTTTTAAAAGCATAATTTTATAATAAAAAGAAATTTTTTATAAATTAATTGATAAAATAAATAACTTAAGAATGGATAGTGGTTACAAAAAGGATAAGGTAAAAATAATATGGTTGAAGAAAAAATCATTTTAAGAAGACCCTTACAACTGATCTGGTAGACGCCGCCCGTAGCCTGAATATGAACTTATCGGCTACGCTGGATGAACTAATTCCCAAGATAGAAATAAAATAATTAAACAATAACACATCAGCTAAAAAATAAAATTTCTATAGCTGATGCAGGTTAATTTATCACTGATAAGTTAATGTCATTGTTGCGGTTGCATTTGCTTGACCGGGGGTAACATTGCGGTCTGTCTGGAAATAGCGGGCTCGTAAAGGAATAGAATACTTCCCACCTGAATAGCTGTTACCGATATTGATTTGTGAGTGAATAATGACTGGTTGGTTGTTATAAAGGATTTGCATACCAACACCGGAAGCCGTTGTGCGATTATAATTCTGATCAAGTGCCCATACATGATTTAAGCTATTCTTTGCTTCTTTGCCATCAAGCATTAATTGAATTTGAACATTATCATCACAATCTAAAATAACCTCGAAATCTTTTCCTCCTGCGGTGCTGTTAACACCAGAAAAATCGCTTTTTTTGATATCGCCCATAGGAACAGTAATATTGGTATCTTTCAGCGAACAGCTTTTGGTAATAATCCGGGTGTTGCCTAAACGATAAGTATGAACGATGCGATCATTTACTCGTGCCTGAATTAATTGATCACTTTTGACCAAACCGGAGCCTGTTGTTGGTGCTATTTTTATCAACTGAATAGTCAGATAACCCCATGTATTACCGCAATACCAACGGTTTGAATGGTCACAACTTACAGGGTTATGAGTAATACGGGGTAGCCAATCCATGCCATAGCCAGGACCCCAGGTATTTATTCTGATACCCACACCGGGAACACCGGATTCGTAAATAGCATCCTTATTGTAATCTGCACTTTTATAGGCTGTATATCCCCATGATGTATTTATTCTTTTATCGCAATAGAAAACATTGCCTTTATTGTCTAATTCATCTGCACGATATTCGTAAATGGTTGTGCCAATAGGTTTATCTCTTGGAACATACAAGGTTCCAAAAGACAAATTAGTGATTTCTGGTTTAAATCCTTTATCAAATTGGCAATTAGTGGCAAAACTATAAGGGATAATTGCCAGACCAGAAAATAAGATGACGGCAACTAACAAACATTTAAACCTATTGTAATTACTGAGCATAGTGTTTTCCTGAAAATCGTTATTTGCAGTGTGCTTCTATTGTATAAATGCCAGATAAAGGGCTTTTTTCTGGCAGTTTGTAATGAGCTAAGCATTCCTGAATATCTTTATAACCCCATTTAACCAGTAACCGTCCACTATCGGGTAAACCAGTGAGATAAACTTGCCCTTCATGGCTGACCATAGCACTGTTTGCTTCATTAATCTCATGCTGTTTTTCTAACGTGACAATAGCACCAAAAGGAATCGGATTTTCTTGATAGTAAATATTTATCAACACCCTGTGGCCTATTCGGGTTTTGAAATTGGCCAGGACCAATGCCCCCTGAGTGGGAATGACTGTTTGGGCATTAGCGTCAATATCGACATTATCAGCTAATGAGTGGGTATCCAGCGCAATTCGGTTTTTACGGTAGCTGCTGACATAAGGAATAACGGCATACCCATTCCGGTCAGTGGTAATACCTACATTATTCTGGATCTTTATTCCTTGAGCGCCATCAGCCCGGACTAATGCCAGTGTATCTCCTAAATGTTGCGAAAGAGTAATGCCATATGGGTGAGCAACAATTCCTCCTTGAAGGCCATAATTCAGCTGGTGGGAATGATTATCATAGCTATAGCCGGCACTAAGCTGACCATAAGATCCTTTATATTCTGTGTGTATATGGCCGCCAGCTCCAGTACCGTGATTAGCATAACTCTGTTGTAAACTATAAATTAAATTATTATCCTCCAGTGCCGTACCACTTAAACCCACTTGGTGGGAAATATCCTTGTTTTTATTCGTATTAAAATTGTAACTGGCCCAGCTATTTTTTAGCCAGCGATCTAATGGAACCTGTATGCTGAATGAGAAAAGCTGTTCATTTTTATTCGTATCGGGGAGTTGATTATAGGTATAATTTAAACTGTAATTAATATTGTTATAATTGATGTTATAGCCTGCGTTGATATTACGTTCATAGCCATGTTGCTGCCAGTAATTTTGTTGAAAAGCAGATAGATATAAACTACCAAAATCCCCAATGGACTGATTAATATGCAATTGCAGTTTGCTTCTTTTATTGGTGCGATAGCGCCAGTCATTTTTATTGGGATTGTCTATATCATTAGCTTCTTTAAAGTCATAAAAGCCACGTGTCGAATAGCGATAACCTGCCAGAGTAAAATTAGTTCCGGTTAATGGAAGATCTTTTGCATATTGAAAGCGGTAAGATTGCCCTTTGGTACTTATATTTGATGGCAAATTGGTATTCGCATGTGTTATGTCAAAAGAGAGAGAACCAAATATACCAAAATTATAACCTGAGCCTAAAGCAACCGATTGATAATCTTTTGAAAAAATAGCCCCTCCATAGGTAGTGATATTATTGGAAAGGCCGTAGATTAGTGCTGCTTGGGAAAAATTAGGTTTTCGCCCACGATTATTTGATGATTGGTACTGACCCAGAGTGACTGAATATTGAATACCTCCTTCTCGTAACATGATAGGTATTGTGGAAAAAGATTGGATAGAGCGATGTTCCTGACCATCGGCTTCTTTAATAATAACTTCCAGGTTTCCACTTGTTGTCGTTGGGAAAAGGTCATTAATGACAAATGGACCCGGTGAAACATAAGTTTGATAAATGATATAACCGCTTTGTCTGATTGTGACCTGTGCATTACTTTGAGCAATTCCCCGGATAGTAGGGGCAAAACCTTTTAAGCTGTCTGGTAACATATTATCGTCAGAAGCTAATTGTAAGCCACGAAATTGGACGCCATCAAAAATATAGGAAGATGTAAAGCTGTCACCCAGCGTTAACTGTCCTTTTAGTGAATGGATATCCCGTTGTAAGTAGGTATTAATACTTTTCCAACTCTTATCGCGGCTGGTATAGGTGGAATAATTGCGCAGACGCCATGCTTGCCAATTAGCACCTGTTCGAAGATTCAGATAGTTGGTTTGTGTAGAGCCAGATGGATTGTCTTGCCAGGTATTGGAACCACTGTAATTGTAGTTAATTAATAATGAAGTTAACCCTTGCTGCCATAATTCAGGTGAAACATAACCTCTTGCCTGATTATTTAACATTGCTTGTGGAATACTGATATCTAACCTTTGTTGACCAAAATTAAAGACAGTGCTTGCTGATGGAATATATTGACCTAAATCAGACAGCTCTGTTTCTGGTGGTAAACTGATTAATTCTGGGAATGTGTCAATTTTTACCCCCATGTTCTGTAATTGCTGAATGGTTAGTTTAGGAAGTAATTTATTATTTACCATAGTAAAGTTCACGTTTCTGGTCTCTATTTTATCTTTATTAAGATAAATATCTACCCAGTAAATGCCAGGGGGTTGGTCATCCTGTGTAAAAATAGAGAGATCAATATCTTTAGGGGAACCAAAATGAGTTCCCACTTCTAACGCATGGATGTTGAAATAATCTTCAGAATAAGTTTTGGCAGAGTAAAAAAGTACTCCAACTGTCATAAATAATGGTAATAAGAGCCATGAATGTTCAATATCATATGATTTCTTATTAGTTTTATGCTGTGAGTACTTTTCCATAATTAACTTTCTAGCATAGAATAAATTTATGTGACTATTTTGTTAAATGATTATTTTTTCTTCGGCAGTGACGCCCCCAAAATCATTAATAACTTTCCAACTTACCTGCTTTATGTTATTTGCAGGCAGAGTCCAGCTTAGTTGACTAAAAGGTCTAATCATTCCCGCAGGTTTTATTTCATGTTGATCTATTTTAAGGTGAGAGAATGAGACAAAGTAAGGGGTAGGGTTTTCTGCGATTAACAAATTATTTTCCATTCTGAATTTGAGTTCTTTGTATGCAGTACTTGATTTTTCTGCCAAATTTGCAGGGCGGTAAAACAATTTAAATTTTGACTTAACTGTAATCTGTAATTGATTTTGATCTGATTTCACCGAGGTAGGAATAGACTTTACATTCAACCAAAAAAGTGATTCCCGATCTTCGGGTAGATTACTCCCTGTTTTTACAATCCGAAGAATATTTTCTTGACCTGCTGCGAGTTTAAATATTGGGGGAGTAACGATAAATGGGGTTTTCATATTATCGCTTTCATCTTGGATCCAAGACTGAATCAGATAAGGTGCATCTTTTTCCGGGTTGTTTATAGAAATGGATGCTTCCTTTTTATCACTTATGTAAATAACACGGGTTCCGCCAATGACGACACCTGCGATAGAAAAATTTATGCTGATAATATATAGAAATATCATAGTTAGTAGGCGTTGGAATTGCACGGTAATCTCTCCATTTTATCGTATTTTTATACGCTATCCTGTGGGATTTATGGGCATCCATGCCTCATACTGCTTTATTAGAAACAAAACGTGAAGGAGTTTTTGTTCTAAGTTTGTTCTGTCTTAGTTATAAACAACAGTAAAGTTAGCGACTGCATCCCCAGATCCTGGGCTAATTGTTTGAGCTGTAGCAATATACTTTGCAATGAATTTCAATTCTGCGGTTTTTTGATCAGTAAAAGCCTGAAGTTTGGAGGCTTTTGCCAAAGGGATCAGGGTTGAATTATCTTCTTCATAGATACCAATAGCAACACCATTGGCGACTGCCTGGCCTTTATCATTGGATAAAGCGAGAAGATTGCTATTTTTATTATCTATTTGCCCATCAAATTTAACTTGTGCATGAGTATATTCTGGTGGGCAATCACTCATCTTAATGCTAAAAGGTGTTGCAGCAGCGGCACTATCTACACCACTAAATGCATTTGAGCTAATTGTCCCCATGTTCACATTTTGATTTGCAGAATCTGTATCGATTTTACAAGCATTAGCGATGATGTTACCTGTAAAATTGATCTTTCCATCTGCCGCGTTTGCTACAGAGATAAACACAGAAGATACAAGTAAGGATGAAATAATCAGTTTAGTGTTCATTGTAAATAGATCCTAACCCTGATGAGTATTACGGCAGGGAAACAGAAACATTGATTGAACTGAGACTGTATAAATGTCAATACAGCATGTAAGTATCTAAAGCTCTTATCCGATAATCAGAAGCATAGGTCAAACGGTGTTTTGTTTGGTATTTCTTATTTAGGATAAAGTGTGGATGATAATAGCGATTAATTCGGAAGAATCCAAAGAATGACTCGGTAATATTCTGCATTTAAGATTTTTATCTATAATTAATGACTAGACAGGATTTTTTTCAAAGTTTATTGTAATTTATCATATGGAATAAACTATTATGCTAACGGATAAGAATATTTATTAATTAATAATTAGTTATAAAATAAATTGTGATTTATATCACGGTTAGTGTATCGCACTGAAAAATTTGTTCTTTTTTTCTATACTGTCGCAGGAAAAAATAGCCTGATGAGATAATCATTTTTAATCGATACTTGGTAAGCTACACCACGCTCTGCCATCTATTCTGGAATGAAACTCTTTTGAACGAAGATAATATGACCCTCAACGTAATCAACATTGTAAGAGAGGAAAAATGAAACAGTTCGTCTTTGGCTTATTGGCCCTTGTGCTCGCAGGCGCGCAGCCCGTTTTGGCCATGGAATCAGAGCAGAAAACCGTCACCAATGGTGTAGCTCAGATCGAATATTCGGTACGCGGGGAGGGGCCGCTGATCATGATACTCGCCTCAACCGGACGGGGAACGGCGGAATTTGCGCCGCTCGCGGACCGACTGGCGGAGCGTGGCTATCGCGTCGCTCTGCCTGAGCCACGTGGAATCTCGGGGTCGACTGGCCCGATGGAGAACGTGACTTTCCACGACTTTGCCGACGATTTTGCGGCGGTGATTGCAGCGGAAGGCAGTAAGGCAATCGTAGTGGGTCACGCTTATGGTCACTGGATCGCCAAGACAATCTCCTCGGATTATCCCGAAATGACGCGTGGCATAGTGCTTTTGGCAGGGGCTGCGAAATCTTGGCCTGCGGAGCTTTCGGATGCGATCACTGTGATCAATGATCCGAAATCCACCCGCGAGGAGCGACTGGCACGGCTTCGGCTTGCCTTCTTCGCGGAAGGTAATGATCCGACACCTTGGCTTGAGGGTTGGCATTCTGATGTCGTAAAAAGCCAGTCCGCGGCGCGTAAGCTGACTAATCGTAAGGATTGGTGGGCTGGTGGGACGGCACCGATCCTCGATCTACAAGCGGGGTCTGACCCGTTCCGACCTAAAGAGTCGCGGATGGAAGCAAAGGACGAGTTCGGCAACCGTGTTACTGTCGCTGTGATCGAAGGGGCCAGCCATGCGTTGCCCGCTGTGAAACCGATTGATACAGCGGATGCGATTGCGGATTGGGCCGACAAACTGAATAACTAAAGAGCGATATCTAGTCTCTGTCAGGGAGGTGCGGATTTTCCAGACAGGGACAGTTCCGATGACCGGCTTTGAGCGGTGGCGACCTAGATCGGCTTTAACGAAGTTAGTTACAACATACTTTGAAAGATAACAACTAAAAAATATGCCAGAACAGTGCAAAAATTAAACAAATTGAAATATAAAAATACAGCAAGCCATTACAGGAGAGTAATGGCCTAGATTTGACGGGATTATTTGATTAACAACCAAGTTGCAGGGATTGTTGCTATCAACAATGTAGCCATAGCGAGCTTTTCAGCCAGATAAAGGTTATTTTTTTGTGGGTTTTGACTGCGAGCATACAGGAAAACAATAACACCCGGAGCATAGAGAACGACAGACAATAACAAATTCATCAAACCGGATGCATAAAGCAGCCATAGGCCATAAGTACAAGCCCCAACAGCAATCAGCAATAATCCTTTGTTACTACGATCAAAAGCGACCTTCAACAGAAATGCGCCAACAAGAAAATAGGGCATTAAAATCATCTCTGATGCAATTGCCAGTAATGAATTGTAATTGCTCCCACTTAACCAAATCAAAACGAGAGAGAGTTGTACGGCTCCATTAGTCAACCACAATGAGGATGAGGGCGCGTTGTTACAGTTTTGTAGGCCAAAAATTTTCGGGAAAGAGCCGTGTTGGGAAGCGATAAATGGAACTTCCGCCGCCATGATTGTCCAGCTTAGATAAGCGCCGCAAACGGAAATAATTAATCCGGCGGCAATAATGATTTCACCTGCCGAACCAATCAGCCCTACCATCAGGTTTGCCATAGATGGATTGCGTATTTCAGCTAACTCAGGCCGCGGAACTAACCCAAGGGAGAGCAGGGTAACTAATATGTATACTCCTAATGCGACGACGACCGCTAGCATAGTCGCAATCCCAACATCTTTACGTTTTTTTGCCCTGGCTGAAACCACAACGGCACCTTCGATACCAATGAAGACCCAAAGGGTGATCAGCATCGTGTCTTTTACTTGTTGCCAGACAGGAACACCCAAGTCGATGCCTGTAAAGTCAAGATCAAAGATATCCATTTTAAATGCGATTGCGGCAAGAATAATGAAAGCGCCTAAAGGCAGCAATTTTGCCATTGTTGCCAGTTTGTTGATTCCAGCTGCGGTTTGAACGCCACGGAGTACCAACCAGTGTACTAACCAGAGTAAAACAGATTCTCCCAATAGGGATTGCCAGGTATTGCCGTCACCAAAGATGACGATGCCTTCTTTATCAGTAAAGAAACTCAGGGCGGCAAAAACGATAACCAGATAAGAAACATTGGCAACTACCGCACATAACCAATATCCCCAGGCAGAACAGAAGCCTATTAGTTCACCAAAGCCTTCTTTAGCATAAGTGAAAATGCCTCCATCAAGATCCGGGCGAAGGCGAGAGAGAAATAGCAGGGCGGTAGCCAGAAACAGGATACCGACACCTGTTATTCCCCAACCAATCATTAACGCAGCCGGGCTGGCAATTTCAGCCATATTTTGCGGTAAGCTGAAAACACCCGCGCCGACCATAGAGCTGAGTACCAGAGCAGTAAGAGCTGTAAGACCTAGTTTTTTTTCCAAAGATATGTTCCTAATATGACATAAACTGCATTGTTAGCCAGTTCATTACCCCGATCACAAAAATGAATTGGGCATTGGGTTTTTGTCGCTTCCAAGCTGTATAGAACGGAAAAACAGACTGGTTAAACCTAGAAATAGAGGGGGATTCTACGGAGGGTATGGACTGGATGCAATGGTTTTCTATGCAGATAACTATAAAATTTATGCATTGTTAGAGTGATGGTTAAGATGTCATTTCATACAATTTATTTTTATAAACTTATATGGGTTATTTTTATAATGCCATTTATTATGCTAAGAGGAGTAAATGATAAATATAAAGCATTGTGATGTTATTACTAATTAAGTAATTTTTATTTTAATTTATCCAATCAATATCAAAGTTTAATGAAAATAATTACAAAAGGTAAACGGGGTGTCTTTAATATTTATTTTCCTATGTAATATTATTACTTGGAAATAATAATCATTTGTTTCCATAGCAGACAGTTAAGTCATTCTTTTTAGTGCGCTGATTTATAATGTTATGAATGTATTATTAAATTAAAATTTCCATATTTATTTTTTAATTAATTGATTTTGTTTGATTATTTTTTGTATTTTAATTGGTTTTGTTAATTTTAGCTTTGAGTTAATATATTTTTCATCAACTATTTTCACCAGTAACAAATTAATGTTCGTTAATGTGACATAAAACTATTCTTATATAAAAATAAAAAAATCATGTTGACAACGACCACTTTGATTTATATTGTTTGTGAAAATATTAACCTGTTATCTATTAATTCATATTCTTGTCGATGCTTTTAGTTTTCAGGAATGATTATATGTATATATGCTAAAAAATTTAGATAGTTAGGCGATAGTTGTTATTCGAATTATTATCTTTTAGGCGCCGACGAATGGCTTAGTATTAAATATTCATAAAGGTTAGAACATATGAAGCGTGTTCTGGTGATATCGTATTCCCAAAGTGGCCAATTGATCGAGGTGGTAAAAAGTTTAATCTCACCTTTGCATGAGTCTGATGAGATATACATTCGTGAAGTGGTTCTGAAACCCATTCCAGAGTATCCATTTCCTTGGTCATTTTCTAAATTTGTTGATGCTTTTCCGGAAACGGTGCAGTTACATCCACCTGAATTAGCACCTTTGCATCTGGAGGATGAAGCACCTTTTGACTTGGTCATATTAGGCTATCAAGTTTGGTATTTGTCACCATCTCCTCCGATAACCGCATTTCTTAAGAGTAAAGAAGGAAAACGATTACTCAATGGTCGACCCGTGGTAACGGTTATTGCTTGTCGAAATATGTGGCTGATGGCCCAGGAAACCGTCAAAAAGCTTTTACATGAAAGTGGGGCGTCCCTGCGCGATAACGTGGTTTTTATTGATAAAGCAAACTTTTTTGCAACATTGTTTACAACCCCGTTGTGGTTAATGACAGGAAAAAAACAACCCATTGCCAGTTTACCGCCGGCCGGGGTATCGAAGGAAGATGTTCAGGGAGCTAAACGTTTCGGGGATGCATTAGTAACAGCGCTTAAAGCGGATAAAGAGAAAGTTGATGCCCCGATGTTGAAAGGGTTAGGAGCCGTATTTGTTGATCAATCTTTTATTTTCGGTGAACGTGCTATACATCGGGGATTTAGATTGTGGTCTGGATTTATTTATCGTGTAGGTAAACGGGGAAAATGGGTAAGGCGTTCTCTATTAACCATGTTTGTGATCTATTTGATACTCATGGCACTGGTTGTCTTACCTATTTCAGTGGTTATTCGCCGTTTGCTGACCGTATTACTGAAAGAACGTCTTAATGAGTTACAAAAATACTATGAACAACCATCTGGTTCTGCCCGCTATGATGATAAAGGAGATAAATAAGTAAATGAGTAACAACGTTTATATCACTAAAGTTTCCGCCTTTATGCCGGGAAACCCAATAGATAATGAGACAATAGAATCTGTTCTTGGTTTTGTTGGTGATCGTCCATCAAGATCTCGTCATATCGTGCTCCGTAATAATGGTATTAAATATCGCCATTATGCGCTGGATCCGGAAACAGGAGAGACAACTTATTCATGTGCTCAATTGGCGGCCGAAGCAGTAAAAGGTTTGGTTGATGAACACTTTTCTTTAGATGATATGCAAAGTCTGGCAGCAAGCAGTGGTATTCCTGATCAAATTATACCGGGTCATGGTGTCATGGTTCATGGAGAGCTCAAGAATAAACCTTGTGAGGTTATCTCAACTTCAGGTGCTTGTGCTGCGGGTATGACAGCGATGAAATATGCTTATCTGTCCGTTCTCTCGGGAACGACAAGTAATGCGGTTTCAACAACGTCGGAAACACCTTCAACGGTACTGCATGCTCGCAATTTCCAGAGTGAAAACGAAGCTCGGGTTGCAGAACTGGAACGACGCCCTGAAATCGCTTTTGAAAAAGATTTTCTGCGTTGGATGCTTTCTGATGGTGCCGGCGCTGCTTTACTTGAAAATAAACCTCGACCTGATGGTGTTTCATTACGAATTGATTGGATAGATATTTACTCTTTTGCTAATGAGCAAGAGACATGTATGTACTCAGGTGGAGAAAAGTTAGCAGATGGCAGTTTGAAAAGCTGGACACAAATGAGTCAGGCTGATTGGCTTGCATATTCTGTTTTCTGCATCAAACAAGATGTCAGATATTTAAATGAGAGGGTCGTTAAATTCACACTTACCGAACCATTGAGGCGGATAGTTGCTGATCGTAACTTATCGGCAGAATCTATTGATTGGTTCTTGCCTCATTATTCATCTGAATATTTCCGCATGAAATTTTCCGAGGGTCTTGAAGATATTAATTTTGGTATTAAACAAGAGCGTTGGTTTACTAACTTAACAATGAAAGGAAATACCGGATCGGCTTCTATTTATATCATGTTGGATGAGCTTATGAAGTCGGGTAAATTGAAGAAAGATCAGCGTCTGTTATGTTTTATCCCTGAAAGTGCCAGATTCACAGGGGCATTCATGCACTTGACTGTTGTGTAAATATTTAACTTCAATTAATGAAAAAGGGGGAAACGACGAGTTTCCCCGAATGTGAGTACATTAGGAAGATAATAGCGTGGAAAATTTAGAGAATCATGTCAAAAATGTTGTTGCAGAACAACTTGGAATACCTGAAACCCAGATTCTTACCACACAGACATTCGAGGAATTGGGTGCCGATTCATTAGATAGTGTCGAGTTGATTATGGCTTTGGAAGAACGTTTCGAGATAACTATTGACGATACAGAGGCGGAAAAAATGGTGACGGTACAAAACGCCATTGATTGTATCCGTTTGAAGTTAGAATCAGCCGGCTGATTTGAAGAATTTTATTATCCTTGCAGTAAAAAAGGCACATATGGTTACCATATGTGCCTTTTTCTTAAATTAAACAGATTATTTGAACAGGTCTGCACTGATAGTAGAGGAGCCACCACTGGATTGCCATTCACGGGTGATATGGTAGTACTTAGCGCCTTTAGCCGCTGCGCGTTTAGCGACTTCATAGGCAACATCAGGCATGCTGTTGTAGTAACCTGAAAAGGTGATGGAATCAAAAGGTACCATCTGGGCAGCACTGATTTTATTTAATTCTTGGATTTTCGTACCATCAGGAAGAGTGACAGTGTAACGCTCACCTTTAGAATATTGGGTTTCAAAGAAGCGGCCAATAGCATTGCTGGTTGAAGTTGAAGAGGCTAAACCAGGAATTTCTACTTTCTTAGCTGCTGTGCCACCTTCTGCTAATGCAGCGCGTCCTGAATCCGAATCAGCAGGGATTACGGCTTCGTTAGCCTGAATTTGGCGTTTTGGCGCATCATCTTTGTAAACATAAGCGGTAACGGTTTGATTACCGCCATCGTTGGTTGAAACCTGACGGACAATAAAGAAAGATGCTGCACCTTTTTTCTTAGCTGCTTTTGCGATTGCCTCATTCAAATCTGGCTCATTAGTGTAAAAACCACGGATGGTTACCGTATCAAATGGTTCCAGTGTCACAGCTTCTGTTTTGGGTAATTCTTTGATACCGCGGAACATACGATATTTAATTGAATTGTCAATTTTCTCTGCATCTTTGTGATACAGATCAGCTACAACGCGCAGGTTGCCACTATTATTCAGATCATCAAGGCTTTGGATATAAAATCCATCTGCGCCCATTTTATCTGCCCGACGGGAAACGGCGTCGGCAGCTTCATAAATAGCATTAAAAGGGCCTGTAACCGTAATACGTTTAAAGGGTTTCAGTTCTGCTGCTTTCTCCGGGGATAATTCCTGAGCTGCCTGAGCAGCGGTAATACCAGTTAATGAGAGCATCGCAGCTGCGATGATCGTTGTTTTCAGCCTCATAAAAAATCCTTCCGCCTTGCGCATTAATTACTTATAACTTGCTGAACATCGTTATGTATCACATAGCCGACGATTATTACATGTAATAATAGCTAATGTCCCACGAATTTATGCTATCAGTATGAATGAATACAAGTTCATAGAAATGGCACCATAAGTTTTCATCAACACGTTTTTATCGACATCGCGTTTTTATCAACATCATAGTAACTGGCACTGAAAAGTGTGAGCCGGTAATACTACTTAGCTATTTTTCTTACTCATTAGTGATGGATCACCAATAATATTTTCGGTCGGTTATCAAAATATTCGTTGATAGATTTTGCTGATAGCAGTAATAAAGTTAATTGAATCGCTAAACTGACCTCAGCAAGTAATAATCATCATTAATCTTAAGCTTTAGGAAGGGAACATTATGCGTATTGGTGTACCGAGAGAACGACTTGCCAATGAAGCACGTGTTGCAGCCACGCCGAGTACTGTGGAACAACTGTTGAAATTGGGATTCGATGTCGTTGTTGAGAATGGAGCAGGGCATTTAGCCAGCTTTGGGGATAGTGCTTACCAACAGGTCGGAGCCGAAATTACCGATCGTAATAATATTTGGGGTTCAGATATCATTCTAAAGGTGAATGCTCCTGAGGATGACGAGATTGCGTTAATGAAGGAAGGGAGTACGTTGGTTAGTTTTGTCTGGCCGGCACAAAACCCTGAGTTAATGCAGAAATTATCAGACCGTAAAGTCACTGTGTTGGCGATGGATTCAGTACCGCGTATTTCCCGTGCACAGTCGCTGGATGCATTGAGCTCTATGGCGAATATTGCAGGTTACCGGGCGATAGTGGAAGCTGCTCATGAATTTGGCCGCTTCTTTACTGGTCAGATTACAGCCGCAGGTAAAGTTCCACCAGCCAAGGTGATGATTATTGGTGCCGGTGTTGCTGGCCTGGCTGCTGTTGGTGCAGCGGGCAGCTTGGGGGCGATTGTCCGTGCGTTTGATACCCGGCCTGAAGTTAAAGAGCAGGTTCAGAGCATGGGAGCGGAGTTTCTCGAACTGGATTTTGAAGAAGAGGCCGGTAGTGGTGACGGATATGCAAAAGTCATGTCCGAAGCTTTCATTAAAGCAGAGATGGCGCTTTTTGCAGCACAGGCGAAAGAAGTTGACATTATTGTGACAACTGCGCTGATTCCAGGGAAACCCGCTCCGCGTCTTATCACCAAAGAGATGGTTGAATCAATGAAACCGGGCAGTGTGATTGTTGACCTGGCGGCTCAGACGGGGGGTAACTGTGAATTAACGCAAGCAGACAAATTAGTTGTGACAGAAAATGGCGTGAAGATTATCGGTTACACCGATTTACCAAGCCGTTTACCAACGCAATCTTCACAACTGTACGGGACTAATTTGGTTAATCTACTCAAGCTATTGTGCAAAGAGAAAAATGGCGAAATCAATATTGATTTTGATGATGTTGTTATTCGTGGCGTGACCGTCGTAAAAGAGGGGGAAGTGACCTGGCCGGCGCCGCCAATTCAAGTTTCTGCACAGCAGACAACAAAACCGGCACCAGTCAAAGCAGAAAAGCCAGAGACTAAACCTGCTTCACCTTGGTTGAAATATGGCTTGCTGGCACTGGCTGTTATTTTGTTCAGCGGGTTAGCCAATGTTGCCCCAAAAGAGTTTTTATCTCACTTTACTGTTTTTGCATTGGCTTGTGTGGTGGGTTACTACGTGGTCTGGAATGTCAGCCATGCTTTACATACACCGCTAATGTCAGTAACTAACGCCATTTCGGGAATTATCGTTGTTGGGGCGTTATTGCAAATTGGTGATGGTGGATGGGTAAGCTTCTTCTCATTTATCGCTATTTTAATTGCCAGCATTAATATCTTCGGTGGCTTTACTGTCACTCAACGTATGCTGAAAATGTTTCGTAAGGACTAAGGGGTAATTGATGTCGAGTGGAGTCGTTATAGCGGCATATATTGTTGCTGCCATCTTATTTATTTTCAGCCTTGCGGGTTTGTCTCGTCACGAAAGTGCCAAACGCGGGAATATTTTGGGTGTCACCGGGATGGCAATCGCATTGGTTGCGACTATCTTCGGGCCTGATACCGGAAATGTTGTTTGGGTTATTCTGGCGATGGTGATCGGTGCGGTTATTGGTATTCGTCTGGCAAACAAAGTTGAAATGACGGAAATGCCAGAATTGGTCGCCATATTGCACAGTTTTGTCGGTTTGGCTGCGGTGCTGGTTGGTTTTAACAGCTTTATTGCTCACGATAGTTTCGCGGAACCTGTGATGGAGAATATCCATCTGACAGAAGTATTCCTGGGTGTTTTCATCGGTGCGGTCACTTTCACCGGTTCTGTTGTGGCATTTGGTAAATTATGCGGAAAGATTTCTTCCAAACCGCTGATGTTGCCGAATCGGCATAAATTAAACCTTGCAGCGCTGGTTATCTCCTTTGTCCTGTTAATTACCTTTGTGAAAACGGAAAGTACGGGCCTGCAAATCTCCACCCTGTTGATCATGACGGCAATCGCATTGGTGTTTGGCTGGCATTTGGTTGCTTCTATCGGTGGCGCGGATATGCCGGTGGTGGTTTCGATGCTGAACTCCTATTCGGGTTGGGCCGCTGCTGCTGCTGGATTCATGCTGAGTAATGACTTGCTGATTGTCACGGGAGCGCTGGTCGGTTCTTCGGGGGCTATTCTGTCTTACATTATGTGTAAGGCAATGAACCGTTCTTTTATCAGTGTGATTGCAGGCGGATTTGGGACGGATGGTTCCTCGACCGGTGATGATCAGGATATGGGCGAATATCGCGAAACCACAGCGGAAGAGGTTGCTGAACTGCTGAAAAACTCAACGTCTGTCATCATCACACCGGGATACGGTATGGCGGTTGCACAGGCGCAGTATCCAGTACATGACATTACTGCCAAACTGCGTGAAAAGGGGATTAAGGTTCGCTTTGGTATCCATCCGGTTGCAGGGCGTTTGCCTGGGCATATGAACGTGCTGTTGGCGGAAGCTAAAGTTCCTTATGACGTTGTTCTGGAAATGGATGAAATCAATGATGATTTCTCTGATACAGACACTGTACTGGTCATCGGTGCCAACGACACCGTTAACCCGGCTGCACAGGAAGATCCAAACAGCCCGATTGCGGGTATGCCAGTACTGGAAGTGTGGAAATCACAGAGTGTTATTGTGTTTAAACGCTCCATGAACACAGGTTACGCTGGTGTACAAAACCCGCTGTTCTTTAAAGACAATAGCCAGATGTTGTTTGGTGATGCGAAAGCGAGTGTCGAAGCAATCCTGCGTGCACTGTAATTCCTTATCGCTATAACTTACAAATCATGATTGGGTTTCTGTCTCTTAGTTATATATCCTGATTAAGAGACAGAACAAGTTTGTGTTTGTAGCTCTTTCAGCTCGGTAAACCAGCCTTCCCACTTTTCCGTTAGGTGTTCATGCTTTGGGGTTAATGCTTATAGTCGGTTTCGCGCTGATGGCGGATAGCCAAAACGTAACGTGTATTACTTCCGGGAGACTCTCTGTATAGCAATACATATCCTGTGCCACCAAAAGGGATGACTAACTCAAAAAGTGGATAAACTTCTGTTGGTCGTCCGACTAATACGTTAGATTTCAGCGCCCGGATGTGCTTACTAATGACACTAGATGCTGATTTTGCAGCAATTGCATCACGTTGACGCAAAAAATCAACAAGGCGTTTTATGTCCCTTACAACTGCTGAAGTGACGACTACAGATGGCATTCGGGTAAATCCTTATCTTCTCCGCGTGCAATAGCGTCCAACCAGTCAGAAAGTTCATCGCCAGTCAAATGTAAGCCGGTAGCTTCGTATTCTAACCAGGCATTTTCAGCATCACGTAAAAATTTTTGTCTGGTCTCCAGAGCATCAATTTCGTTTTCAATTGAACGTACCATGAGTGAATGGGCAGAAATGCCTTGCACGTCAGCCAAAGATTTGATGCGTGATTTTAACCCTTCATCTAAGCGAAGGGTTATTGTTTGTTTTTTCTGCATAGTCTTCCTCATGATGATATCACTAGTAACACAAATGATATCATTGAGTAGTAAGAATGACAATATGTAGCGTTAATTGCAGAAAACAGACTGTTTTTACTACTTAATTTCCAATGTGTGGTATCCCTGCCAGCGATAATTCATCACTGATAATGTCCAGAACAGAATAAAAATCCCGACAACCCAAAAACCAACATTGCCCATATTGTCGTTTAATGCCCCGATGGTGTTCCAGAAAGCACCATGCAGATCCCACTGATCAGCGATAAGGCCGAGTGCTTCCAGCCCACCGATGAACAGCGCCACGGCGACAGAGGCGGCGGTAATGGTCATGTTGTAGTAGAGTTTGCGTGTTGGTTGGGAAAAAGCCCAGCCATAGGCCCCCACCATCACAAAATTATCCAGTGAATCGATTAGCGCCATGCTACTGGCAAATAGCGCCGGGAATACCATCAGCGACCATAAAGGCAGTCCACTAAGAGAGCCGGCGGCAGATATACTCAACAGCCCAACTTCGGTCGCGGTATCGAAACCCAATCCAAACAGGAAACCGACCAGATACATATGCCAGCTTTTGCTGACCAGCCGGAAGACCGAGTGAAACAGGCGGGTCATTACTCCTCCCGGCGTTGTTTCCAGCACAGTTAAATCACTGTTTGCCAACTCTTTTCCACGTTTGATCTCCTGAAACTTCTGATAAACACTTTTCAGTATCAGCAAATTAATTAACGCTATCGCCAACAGAAAGCAGGCAGAAACGAGAGTGCCAATAATGCCGCCATAGTCATGAACCCAGCCCATTTGATCTTTAAAAGCCATTGAAGTCAGGACAATAGCGAGGCAGGCCAGAATGACAATGGTAGAGTGTCCCAGAGAAAAGAAAGCGCCGACGGCAATAGGTGATTTACCCTGTTGCATCAGTTTACGGGTGACGTTATCAATTGCTGCGATATGATCGGCGTCGACCGCATGGCGTAGCCCATAACCGTATGCCAGCAGAGCCGCCCCCATCATGACCGCATGATGGCGGAAAGCGATAAATGCCCAAATCCAGGCAAGTACGTTGGCGGCAATCAGAACAACAAGAAGAGAAAGTGCGTGTTTTTTATTCATATAAGAAACCTGTCAATGTTAAACCCGTTTGCGGATGATTTCTGAAAGACAAAAACGGTAAGCAGCCTCTGTACGCAATAATGTACGGTCTTTTGCTAAATCATAATACTAATTAACTTGTAATATTAACTTAGATAAACTTAAATAAAAGGTAAGAGGACTAACCTGTTGTAAGGGGAGTTACTTAATTGACATATTATAATTCTGGTGTCAAAACTTTTTTACCAAAGGATATATTTTCCAATATTTAAATTGGTAAAAGAGCAAATTTTGAATAAAGTCTGTTGGGAAAAGCGTATTAAGTTATAGCTTATTGACATGACAGTGCGACCGTATGGAATAACCAATTATTAGGGGGTTTTATGCAATTAACGCCAAGGGAAATTGAGAAACTCATGGTATATACACTGGCTGATGTCGCATTAAAGCGTAAGTCCCGCGGCTTAAAACTCAATTACCCTGAAGCCGTTGCTATTATTACCGCGGCTGCGCTGGAAGGGGCCAGAGAGGGGAAAACGCTGGAAGAAGTCATGGATGATTCAAGGCACGTTCTGACTAAAGAAGATGTGATGGATGGTGTAGCTGATCTCATTCCACATGTGCAGGTTGAAGCCATATTTACGGATGGCAGTCGTTTGGTGACTGTGCATGATCCCATCCAATAATTGCTGAAACAAATTATAAATAGCAGGAAAAGTTATCTGGGCAAAATATTAATTTATAGTCTTGGTTCACGTATTAGCGTGGAGATTTTCCGATGAAAGAAAATAATAAAGAAGATATTACTCCGTTGGGGGGATATATTCTTGCTGAAGGTCCGATATCTTTTAATGAAGATTGTCCGGCTATTCAATTAAGGGTTCGCAATTCAGGTGATCGCCCTATCCAGGTGGGATCTCATTTCCATTTTTTTGAGGTGAACAAAGCTCTGCAATTTGATCGTGCGGCTGCGTTTGGCAAACGACTCAATATCACGTCAACAACCGCAATCCGTTTTGAACCCGGTGATGAAATTGAGGTGTCATTAATCCCTGTGGGTGGGAAACAAAACGTTTATGGATTTAATAACTTAGTCGATGGTTGGGCGGGTAAAAGCCGGGTTGCCGCTGAGGAGTACGTAGAAAAGACATGGCTGCACGCCGGGTAATAAAACTAGGGTTATAAAACCATCCAATAAATTCAAGGTAAAGTTAACGAACGTCGGAAAACTATTCGAACAAAGGAATAAACTATGCCAACCATTTCCCGGCAGGAATATGTCGGTCTTTTTGGTCCGACTATCGGAGATAAGATTCGCCTGGCTGATACCAATCTGTTTATTGAAATTGAGAAAGATCTGCGCGGTTATGGTGATGAATCGGTCTATGGCGGAGGTAAATCGCTGCGCGATGGCATGGGTGCCGATAACCGTATGACCAGTGAAAATGTATTGGATTTGGTGATCACCAACGTCACGATTTTGGATGCACGTCAAGGCGTCATTAAAGCCGATGTCGGCATAAAAGAGGGGCGCATCGTCGGGATAGGTAAAAGTGGTAACCCCAGTATGATGAATGGCATTACACCTGGCATGGTGGTTGGTGTCAGTACTGATGCGATATCCGGTGAGCATCTTATCCTCACGGCTGCCGGCATTGATACCCATATTCATTTTATCTCTCCCCAACAGGCTGAACATGCGTTGTCCAATGGTGTGACGACTTTTTTTGGCGGTGGTGTTGGCCCCACTGACGGAACTAACGGCACAACGGTTACCGCCGGTCCGTGGCATATCCATCGTATGTTGCGTGCTTTTGAAGGCTTACCGGTTAACGTCGGTATTTTGGGAAAAGGCCATGCTGCGGTGGCTATGCCGCTGGTAGAACAGATTAAAGCGGGTGTTGCCGGGCTGAAAGTGCATGAAGACTGGGGGGCAACCAATTCTGCATTGCGTCATGCCTTACGTGTAGCGGATGAAATGGATATTCAGGTAGCGGTCCATACCGACAGTTTGAATGAAGGTGGTTATGTTGAAGATACCATCGACGCTTTTGAAGGCCGTACCATTCATACTTTTCATACCGAAGGGGCTGGTGGCGGACATGCGCCGGATATCATCAAAGTTGCCAGCCAGATGAACGTGTTACCCAGTTCAACTAATCCCACGCTGCCTTATGGTATTAATAGCCAAGCGGAACTGTTTGATATGATTATGGTTTGCCATAACCTTAATCCCAAAGTACCGGCTGATGTTGCATTTTCGGAAAGCCGTGTACGCCCGGAGACCATTGCCGCGGAAAATGTTTTGCACGATATGGGAGTGCTGTCGATGTTTTCCAGTGACTCCCAGGCTATGGGGCGGGTAGGCGAAAACTGGTTGCGGGTGATGCAAACGGCCCATGCCATGAAAGCGGCGCGCGGCAAGTTGCCGGAAGACACGGCGCATAACGATAATTTCCGTGTCTTGCGTTATGTTGCCAAAATTACGATTAACCCGGCAATTGCACAGGGGATAAGCCACGTTCTGGGTTCAGTTGAAGTAGGAAAAATGGCCGATCTTGTATTGTGGGAACCCCGTTTCTTTGGTGCAAAACCTAAACTGGTCATCAAAGGCGGTATGATTAACTGGGCGGTGATGGGTGATCCGAATGCTTCATTGCCGACACCACAGCCGACATTTTATCGTCCGATGTTTGGCGCGTTGGGCAAAACCCTTCAGGAAACCTGTGTGACTTTTGTCTCCCAGGCAGCGATGGAACAAGGGGTAAAAGAGAGACTGGGTTTGGAGCGCCAGGTTATGGCGGTGCGCAACTGCCGGGCTATCTCCAAGAAAGATATGGTGCGTAATGCTGAAACGCCAACCATTGAAGTGGATGCCGAAACCTTTGCCGTCAAGGTGAATGGTGAATATGCCACGGTAAAACCCGTCAGGACAGTAGCGCTCAATCAGCGTTATTTCTTTAGTTGATATATTTTTTGCTGTCCGGCCAGAGAATATTTTTCTGGTCGGATTAACCGATCCACGTACTTAGAGGATTATCTTATGATTGTTATTGAACAGATTCTTGGTAATGCCAAAAAAGATGTTTCCTGGCGAGATCGCTTGCAAGGCATCTCGCCGGATATCTTAGTACTTTCGCAATGGGAAGCGCAAAAAAGCCGTTGCCGCAAATCCACGCTTAACGGGTTGGATTTGGGGATTTCTCTTGACCGCAATCAGGTATTGTCGGACGGCGATATTTTGTTGTGGGATGAAGTTAAAGGGCTGGCCGTTATTGTCCAGATGAGCCTGCGTGATGTAATGGTTATTCATTTGAAGTCATTATTGTCGTTGGATTCAGAGACAGTAATGAAAACCAGTTTTGAACTTGGTCATGCTTTAGGCAACCAGCATTGGAAGTCAGTGATTAAAAATAATCAGATCTATATTCCGCTGACAGTATCAACCAAGGTGATGGATTCGGTAATGAAAACGCATGGTTTTCATGCGTTGCCTTATTCCTTTGTCAAGGGTGAAGAGATCTTGCTTTACCTTAACAACGCCGAGGCACGCTTATTATTTGGCGGTGCAGAGGATTCCGCGACACATGTTCATGTTGATAACACGTTTCTGAACCAGCATGTGATCAAATTAAAATGAATGCACTCCGCTTAATCAGAATCATGCAGTTTGCTGATTCCGTGTTGCCTGTTGGCGCGTTTTCTTTTTCAAACGGTCTGGAATCCGCTATTCAGAGTAAAATCGTGCATGACGTGGCAACGTTAAGCGATTTTACCCGGACGGCGTTGTTACAGGCGGTTAGCGGTGATGGACGGGCAGTGGTTGCGGCTTGTCAGGCATTGAATAGTGGACAGCGTGACACCGCCATCTCCCATGATTGGGCAGTATTTAACCGCAAATTAAATGAAGAAAGTCGCACTATGGTGACGCGGATGGGGAAAAAGTTAGCGGAAATGGCGGTTGAGGTAACCGGTGAGTCGTTGATTGCATGGTGGCTGGCGCAAATAAAGAGCGATATTGCCGCAGGGACTTATCCGATTACCCTGGCAGTCGTCATGAGTGCATTAGGGGCGGCTCCACGTGAAATCATTGTTATGCATCAATATGGTGTCGCGATGACGATACTCAGTGCAGCCATACGTCTGATGCGCATCACCCACATTGAAATTCAGCGTATCTTGTTCTCACTGAATCAGGATATTGAACGGTTTTGTGATGAAGCGGAAAAGGGCGGAATTGAGCAGATGACATCTTATGCACCTGTGACCGATGTATTGGCTGTATTGCACGTCGGTGCGTTTACCCGGTTGTTCAGTAATTAACAACCATGTCTTAATCGAGAGAGGAAATTTCTGTGAAAAAAATTACCCGAATTGGTATTGGCGGCCCGGTAGGTTCAGGTAAGACGGCGGTTATTGAAGTGATCACGCCTATTTTGATTCAGCGCGGAATAAAACCCCTGATTATCACCAATGACATTGTTACCACTGAGGATGCTAAACAGGTCAAACGGACACTGAAAGGTATTTTGGATGAGGAGAAGATACTCGGGGTGGAAACCGGCGCTTGTCCGCACACAGCAGTGCGCGAAGATCCCAGTATGAATATTTCCGCGGTCGAGGAAATGGAGGCTCGTTTTCCTGACACGGATGTTGTGTTAATTGAAAGTGGTGGGGATAACCTGACACTCACGTTTAGCCCGGCATTGGCGGACTTTTATATTTATGTGATTGATGTGGCTGACGGGGAAAAAATTCCGCGCAAGAACGGGCCTGGACTGGTACAGGCGGATATTCTGGTGATCAATAAAATCGATTTGGCGCCTTATGTCGGCGCTAGCTTGGCGGTGATGGAGAGTGACACCCAAGTCGTGCGTGGTCAGCGTCCTTATATCCTCACCAACTGCAAGACGGGTGAAGGTGTTGAAACGCTGGTAAATATGATCATGCGAGATTTCTTATTTACTCACTCGTTACAGGCGACACAATGACCTCGACCTGCTCGCAGAGCATCATTGGTGAAGCACATAAACGGGTTAGCGAGCTTGGTATCAACGCGCCGGAACTTGCCCTGTTTCAGGATGAACCTCCCCAGATGGCAAGCGGTGATATCGGTAAAAGCGGCTATCTGCGATTGGGGTTTGCCCGGCGTGGTGGCCGCAGTATTCTGGCCCGCATGGAACGCCGGGTTCCTTATTTGGTGCAACGGGCGCTGTATTGGGATGAAGCACTGCCGCAGATGCCGTGTGTATTTATGATCTCCACGTCGGGATGTCTATTGCAGGGGGACAGGCTGGCGCTTGACATTCATGTTGCTCAAGATGCGTTTGGCCATGTCACCACCCAATCAGCGACGAAGATTCATTCAATGGTGAATAACTATGCGGCGCAGGTACAAACTATTCAGATAGAGCAGGGAGGCTATTTGGAAATGATGCCCGATCCGGTTATACCTCATAGTGGTTCCCGGTTTATTACTGATACCCAGATAACCATTCATCCAACTGCCACGTTAATTTATTCCGAGATAATCATGTCTGGTCGCAAATACCATCCCGCCGATCAGGGGTTTAAATTTGATGTTTACTCATCACGGATTACGGCAATGGATTTCGAAGACAAAATATTATTTGCTGAACGTTATGTATTGGAGCCCAAAAAACAACCGTTGAACAGTGTTGGGGTGATGGGGCCATTTCATGTGTTTGGTAACGTGATCTTACTGACACCTTCGGTTCACCATGATCATATTCTGGCACGCATCACGCCTCAATACGATGCAGAAACCGGCATAGCCAGCGGTGCTAGCCGCTTACCTAATCAATGCGGCCTAATCTTCAAAGTATTGGGAAAAGAAACGCATCAAGTTAAAGCGGGTATTCGTCTTTTCTGGCGCATAGCACGCGAGGAGATCCTTGGCGTTACATTGCCTGAACCGTTTATCTGGCGTTAAAACTCTTGTCAATAAACCCGGGACATAAAATCTGCTCCGGGTTTAACACCAAATGGATACTTATCATTTTGTTACTGTTACTCTTTAGCCGCTTTGACCGGACATACAAAACCATCAGGTTTGATAGCCAGCAGGTCACATTTTAGATGGTCGATCACATGTTCTGCGGTGTTTCCCAGAAAAGCAGCAGACAACCCTGTTCTGCCCAAAATACCAAAAACGACAATACCTGCGTTCATCTCATCACACATTTCAGGAATAACATTCCCCGGTAACCCTTCATGGATATGAGTGTATTTCTCATCAATGCAGAATTTCTGGCGAAGCTCTTTCATTGAAATCAGATGTTGACCACGCAGCGCATGGTTATAAATGCTTGGGTCGAAATCCGGTAGTTCAATAGCAATATTCAGTGGTGCGACAGGATAAGCGCTGACCAAATGAATTTCGGGATCTGGCATTATCTGGTGTGCCAGTTCTTGGGTTTCCCTGACCAGTTTTAGGTTCAGTTCATGATGGTACGATTCTTCATTAGACAAATTAACCGCAACGAGAACAGAACCCTGATCTGGCCATATCTGATCTTTTACCATCCATACCGGACATGGGCATTTGCGTAGTAACTGCCAGTCAAGCGGGGTGAAAATCAAGGACCCCAACTTGTCATGCTTATGTGTCATCTTCAGAAGCAAATCGTGTTCACCCGTAATGACCTCTTGGATAATGGCTTCATAAGGCCGATTGTGCCATATCACTTTTATTTCAATATCAATCCCGGCTTTCAGATAGTAGTGCGCTTGCTGTTTAAGCCAGGCAGTGCGCTGGCTGGTAACACCTTTACGCATAGCACTGGCTTCTTCAGGGGAGAGTAAGGTTGTCATTTCATAGGAGAGATCATAAATAGGTAAAAAAGCTTTAATCCGGCCACCGCTACGTTGCACGATATAAACTGCACGTCTTAATGCCGGCTGATCGTCCTGACTTGGATCAATTGCAACTAAAAGGTTTTGATAGTTTGCCATACATAGTACCCTCACAGAGGCTAGACAAAATACGCTTCAATACTAAAGATAAACCAATATAGGCAAACCGGACAGGTCAGAGGAGGAGCAAATCGACAAATTAAATTGACTACACTCCTCCCTGGAAGGAAGAAAATGCTATGTAGAGTTGAGATGTGGCGCGGTAACTGTGGTCTGGCATATTCTGTTCCTGCAAGCGCGTTTTTGCTCAACAGATATTTCAGGCCTTTATCGCAGGAAACAACAATGTGATCATATAAAGTCGGTCGAGCTTGGCTTCGAGCAGAAGTGGAAACGGTATCCAAATAAATGGAGTAATGCAAAGTTCACCCGATTAATGCTGTGCATATCACCGGAAATATAAGCTATTTCAACGTCGGACTGATTATCTAATTGGCTTCGAATCGTCGGTTCGATTTTGGCATAAAAATTATTATTTAATCTCTGTTGTTCTTGGCGAAGTGCGCAAGAAACAATGTTCTGCATTGTTGAGTAAGCTGGACGTAATAGATTGTTATTTAAACAGTAATCTAATAGCTCTTGAAGGATAAATTTAGGTAAAGCGTGGCGTTTGACTAGTGATTTGGTTTCTTTCTCTAATTGACTAATAATCACGTTATTTATGTCAATTACGCCATATTTGTTTATCACAAAACGTCGATTGTTATAGTGATATTTTCTCGCTATTTGCTTTTTAGGGAAAGTTTCATCAGGAAAATAACGTTTTAAGATAAAAAGGACATCAGACTTTCTTTTTTGGAAACTAAATTGGAAAAAGTAATTGGTCGATTTATAGTATCCTAATTGAAGTATGTAATTAATTTTCTGAGATATATTTTTTATTGAATTAAGGTATTTTCTGTCTTCAGCGTCTAACTCAAACAAAAATTCTCTTTCTTCGTCATTAATATCAGGGATTTCATAAAGGGAATGAATTTCTTCATCGGTAAGAATGGATAAACGCGGAGACGCCATCTGAGAGTTCCATATCAGTGAAAATTAGACTTAAAAACTGACGGAAAACAAGTGATTTCCGTCAGGCTGAAAATCGCTTAGCGGGTGTTATTGCAGAAATGACCACGGAACCCCTAATTCTGTCACATTACTAATAAAAATCATGGTAATGATGCTCTAATTAAAGTGTAAAGAGCTTCTTTCGGACCATTTGTCGATATTCTGTCGGGCTTAAATCAAAATGTTGCTTGAACACTTTACTAAGGTAAGCCTGGCTCTCATATCCGGCTGCTACAGATATTTCATGTACAGTTAAATTAGTCTTGGCAAGAAGATCTTTTGCCATATTTAAACTTATCCCTTGTATATATTTTTTAGTAGATAATCCTGTAGAGCTTTTGAATCGTCGGGTCAATGTCCGTGGTGAAATAGAAAAGTAAGCGGCTAATCTATTAAGATTCATGTTTTCATTAATGTTATCTTTTAACCAAAATTGAATATCGCTTATTAACTCATCTGGGTGTCGATCTACTGCACCGTCGAGGTACCGTTGTTCTTCGTATGGCCGTCGTATTTCATGAGAAAAATTGCGTTGTACATTTTTAGCTGCTTTCCTGCCATAAAGGAGGGAAACTAAATGAACCATAATATCTGCTAGTGCATTGAGGCTAGCTGCACAGTAGATTCTATTTGATTGAGTAATGAAAAATTCTGACTTTAAGTTTACCTTGGGATAGTCTTTTTTAAATTGTTTGGAGTAATGCCAATGAGTCGTTGCAGCAAGGCCATCTAATAGACCTGACTCCGCTAACAAGCATACTCCAGTACCAACAGCAACTATTGTTGCTCCATTTTTCCACTGATTTAATAAATAGCTTAAGATATCCCTACTTTTTTTTATAATAGGTCTTGGGTTTCGCCAAATACTAGGAACAATTATTAAATCTGCGTAGGGGGCAGAATTAGCAGATGAATCTGGCTTAATATTAAAATTTTCATGCAACGAAATATCATAACCCTTGTCTGAGATATAATTGATACTGATGTTATTGCTTTTATTTTCTATCTGTGATGAGGCTAAACCAGCATGAAGCATTTCAATAGGTAAGGTAATGCTGCTAGTCAGGAGATTAGGAAAAATAACAATGTGTACATTTTTTATCTTCATATATTATCAGTTATTGATTGGCCGAAAAATATAAAATATTGGCTTTTTTTTCATAATGAAACATTTTAAATTGAATTAGAATATTCATCAACTAATTATTTTTCATAGGAATTAAAATCATATGCTTGCTTTGCCCGTTATCGTTGGCTCTGGTGGTATAAACGCTGCAGGGAGAACGTCATTTCATCAAGGATTTCGTCGTATTGTTATTGATAAATTAAGCCAAGAAGCGCGCCAAGAGACTTTTTGGGGTCTCGCGACGTTAATGAACTTAGTTTCAATTGGTAAAAATGGCTTTATCGATCACGAAGGTCAACCAATCATGTTGCATGAGATTGAATCCAAGTATGGTGAAGAAATATTGCAAGGGACGTTGATTCGTAAAATAGATAAGTCTCATTTTGATGTAGATGCCACACACTGGCAGAAGAAGATGACATTAAGTGCGAAAAAAGGGGATAGATTGGTTTTTGAAACTGAAAAATCTTCTTTGCCTGCTCCAGTACCTCGAAATTGGGAAGTTACCTCGCTCGAAAATAATCGAGTGGAAGTTACAGTACATGGCGATCTTTGTGTCAAGCATGATGCTTATTTTGACAATAGAATTAAAGCTGCAGGTCAATTACCTAAGGGGTTTGAACTCGAAGAATTATATAAAAGTCGTAGCCACCCTCGAGGATTACAAGCGACTATTTTTGCAGCTACCGATGCTATAAAATCATGTGGGTTAGATTGGGACGAAGTTCTATCTTTGGTAGAGCCAGACAAAATTGGTACTTACTCAGCTTCTTTAACTGGTCAAATGCAAAAGGAAGGGTTTGGTGGGATAATGGGAAATCGTCTCAGAGGTGAGAGAAGTAATAGTAAGAATTTGGCATTAGGGCTAAATTCTATGTCTACAGACTTTATAAATGCTTACGTTATTGGAAGTGTAGGCACAACTTTTTCAACGACTGGTGCATGTGCAACATTTCTTTATAATTTGAAAGCTGCAGTAAACGATATACAAGGAGGGCGTACTCGCGTCGCTATTGTGGGAAGTGCAGACTGTGCAATTACGCCAGAAATTGTCGAGGGCTTTGCGAATATGGGTGCTTTGGCTGACCTTGATAGTCTTAAAAAGTTAGACGGTGTGGATGAAGCAAATATAGATTTAAGTCGAGTGAGCCGGCCATTTGGAAATAATTGCGGCTTTACAATAGGTGAAAGTGCTCAATTTATTGTGCTAATGGACGATGCTTTAGCTATTTCTTTGGGAGCACATATCATGGCTGCTGTCCCTGACGTTTTTGTAAATGCGGACGGGATTAAAAAGTCCATTACTGCCCCAGGTGCGGGTAATTATATTACCATGACTAAGGCTGTATCATTGGCAGCCAACATCACCAGCAAAGATTCTGTTCGAAATCGGAGCTGTATTATTGCACACGGTTCAAGTACACCGCAAAATCGAGTGACTGAATCGCAAGTATTTGACTGTGTAGCAAAAGCGTTTCGTATTTCAAATTGGAAAGTAACTGCTCCAAAAGCTTATCTTGGCCATACTTTAGCAGCGTCAAGCGGTGATCAGCTAGCAGTCGCGCTTGGTATATTTAGCCACAATATAGTTCCTGGTATCTCTACTATAGAAAAAGTCGCCGATGATGTTTATGCAGAGCACCTTGACATTAGAACATCGAACTATCATACCGAGGCAATTGACATAGCATTTGTCAACTCGAAAGGGTTTGGTGGCAATAATGCAACTGCTCCACTTTTGTCTCCAAGCGTGGTGCTTAGCATGATTGCTAAACGTCATGGTATCGAAGCTGTTGAATCTTATTATGATAAAAATCTTAAGATTAAAGCTAACCAAGCTAACTATAGTAAAAAAGTTAACTCGGGTGAGTTTGATTTAATATATAGATTTGGCGAGGATGTGATAAATGAAGAAAATATTAATATAAATGAAGAGGAAATTTATTTGCCAGGCTACGAATTACCTATTGTTTTGTCAAAAAATAACCCTTTTAAAGATATGTGTTAATAAATGATATTTTAACTATGTTTTGTTTTTATAATGTTATTTTATTTGAATTATATCATGTAAATTTATTGCTTGATATATCTAGGTATCTGTTAACAAAATTATTAGGCCAATAATGTTTCAGATTTTGATTAGTTTTATAGAATTTTTTTCCAAATCACTGACTGCAAGTATTGTACTTTCTTTGATTCATAGGCTAAAAGAGGCCAAACTATACCGTAATGAAGAGAGTATAATGTCAAAGTCAAAGCGAAGTTCGTTGACTGTTAATTCTAAAAAGATCAAATGTTATAGCTGGTATTGCATTTGATATGCCGGGACATGGTGAGTCTGAAGGTAATGGGGCGACTATATTAGACGTAAACTTTATTCTAAAGAGCTACAGAATAAAAGCGCTCTGACCGGCATACCATGCGCATCCACGGCCAAATGTATCAATCAGAAGATAAGGCATTGTCACCGGCAGAGAGGTTTTATCGATTAGCTGCATAAAATACAACGAACCCCACATTGACTCAGATTTTCTCTGTTAATGCGACAGAACCCTTAAAATCACAACTGACTCTCATTTACAGTTAATTTTAGTCTGAACCCGATTTCAACGGGATCAGTAGCGCGACTAAAGGTATAGAATAAATTTGTAAGTCATGCTGGTAATTTTAGAACCAAAGGAGAGTACCCTGTACTCTAACGTGAAGGAGATTTGCCAGTGAGTCATGCGATAGAGCTTATCGAGTCCCCAGAGAAAGGTGATCTAATACGTGGTACTGGGGGGTTACGTAAAATCAGAATGGCTATAGGGGGTCGTTTGGCGAAAGGGAAATTAAAGTACGCTAAGCAAAAAGTGTCAGGTTAAACTATACCCATACAATCCAATAGATTGGTTTAAGCGGAAAATTTCGCAGAGTAGCCAGAGACAGTTACCTGTCTCCAGCCCTCTAAGAACCGTGCGTGCGCCTTTCAGCGCACACGGCTCAAGCCTTACTAAGGCCTGATAATGACCCGGTAACCCAACGTGCTTTACTCCTGGATAAATCCCTTCCCTTATGCTCCGCTTCGGGCTATCTGATCCGCGCACGACGCTCAAAGTACTGTCGGTATGTCGGATCATAAGGGGTCGCATTGGCTCTGATCTTGATGTGGCGGATGATCGGGGTACTCGCCATTGAGAACAG